>DMLG01000077.1 GCA_003453455.1 Clostridiales bacterium | reverse complement strand
TGCAGTTTGACAGAGGATATATTTCGCCCTATATGGTAACTGATACCGACAAGATGGAAGCGGTTTTGGACGACGCGTATATACTTATAACCGATAAAAAGATTTCAAACATTCAGGAAATCCTTCCGCTGCTTGAACAGATTGTTCAAATGGGCAAAAAACTTATGATTATAGCCGAAGATGTTGAGGGTGAGGCACTTACTACTCTTATTTTGAATAAATTAAGAGGCACTTTTGTATGTGTTCCTGTAAAAGCTCCCGGATTTGGCGACAGAAGAAAGGCAATGCTGCAAGACATCGCCATCTTGACAGGCGGTCAGGTTATTTCGGAAGAACTTGGTTTGGAGCTTAAAGACACACAAATCGACCAGCTTGGACGCGCAAAACAGGTTAAAATTCAAAAGGAAAATACCATAATTGTTGACGGTATGGGCGATAAAAATGCCATAAAGGATAGAGTAAACCAAATCAGGAAAGAGATTGAAAACACAAGCTCGGAATTTGATAAGGAAAAATTGCAGGAGCGTTTAGCAAAGCTTGCAGGCGGAGTTGCTGTAATTAAAGTCGGCGCTGCAACCGAAACTGAAATGAAGGAAATGAAGTACAGGATTGAGGACGCTTTGGCAGCTACAAAGGCGGCTGTTGAGGAAGGTATAATAGCAGGCGGCGGCACAAGCTATATAAATGTTATACCTGATGTTGCAAAGCTTTTAGACAGTGCTGACGGCGACGAAAAAACAGGTATAAATATCGTTTTGAAAGCATTGGAAGAGCCTGTAAGACAAATTGCAGAAAATGCAGGTTTAGAGGGCAGCGTAATTGTAGATAAGGTTAAAGCCTGCAAAAAGGGCGAAGGCTTTAATGCACTTACCGAAGAATATGCGGATATGTTAAAATCCGGAATTGTTGACCCTGTAAAGGTTACAAGGTCGGCACTTGAAAATGCGGCATCTGTTGCGGCGATGGTTCTGACAACAGAAAGCCTTGTTGCAGACAAACCCGAGAAAAATCCTCCTGCGGCTCCCGCTATGGACCCATCAATGGGCGGAATGTATTAAAAATTGCAAAAAACGGCTGGGAACAGCCGTTTTTTTGTGCAGTAAAATAAAATGTAATAAAATTTATATGTGAAAAAAGCACAAAAAACAGGCAAATTTTATTTAAAATTTCGTGAAAAATTTTTTATGTAAAAATTCGCCAAACTATTGCAAAATTTCCCTATATATTATATAATTGTTCCGTTGTGACACTTGACAAACGATGAAGCGGGAGGTTGCAGGTAAATCCTGGTTTTTCCGTGGAGAATGTCCGATTCTTGAAACCGGGCGACAGGTCACGCTGCGAATTGCATTATGCCTTGCAAAACAGAGGTTTTGCGAGAAATTGAGTTGTGTGCTTTTTGCGGCTGGAACTCCCCGAATTTTCACTAAAAGTGTTGTTCGGGTTTTATTTAGGGTGAGTTAGGAAACACCCGGCGATGTTGTTTTTTATCGCCGCTGTCGTGCAAGTGTTGGGCGCAATCGGCGCTCGAAACCAAAAATTATAGGAGGGAAAAACATGGCAGCAACAAAAAAAATCAGAATCAAGTTAAAGGCTTATGATCATGTTGTTCTTGACCAATCCGCTGAAAAGATAGTAGAGATTGCAAAGAGAACAGGCGCAAAGGTATCGGGACCTATTCCGCTACCGACCGACAAGGAGATTATTACAATTCTCCGTGCTGTTCATAAGTACAAGGATTCTCGTGAGCAATTTGAAAGAAGAACTCACAAAAGACTTATTGATATCGTTGTTCCGGGTGCTAAAACCATGGAAGCGTTATTCAAAATTGATTTACCTGCTGGCGTTGAATTTGACGTAATCCAGAAGTAATCAAGACCTAAAATGCAGTAGCCAAAGGCTATGATGCAGGTCAAGTTCCCGTTATTGCTTTTATGGGAACCAATAACTGAAAGAAAGGATTGATAGTGAATGAAAAAAGCAATCATTGGCACAAAACTGGGCATGACTCAGATTTTTGCCGAAGACGGAAAAGTAATTCCTGTTACCGTTGTTAAGGCAGGACCTTGCACAGTTATTCAAAACAAAACGGTGGAGCAGGACGGTTACAATTCTGTTGTAGTAGGATTTGGCGAAGTAAGAGAAAAATCTCTTACCAAACCGCAAAAGGGCGTATTTGCAAAGGCAAATGTTGCCGCAAAGAAGTATGTAAGAGAGTTAAGGCTTGAAGAGTCTGACTTTTCAGTAGGCGATGAAATCAAGGCTGATGTCTTTGAAGCAGGCGAGAAGATTGATGTTTCAGGCATTTCAAAGGGAAAAGGCTTTGCAGGCCCGATGAAGAGATGGGGACTTCACAGAGGTCCTATGGCTCACGGCTCCGGTTATCACAGAGGTTCAGGTTCTATGGGAGCTTGTTCCGCACCCGGAAGAGTTATGAAGGGAAAGAAGCTTCCCGGACATATGGGCGTAGTAAAGGTTACAATTCAGAATCTTGAAGTAGTTAAGGTTGACACAGAAAATGATTTGATTCTGATTAAGGGCGCCGTTCCCGGAAATAAGGGCGGACTCGTTACTATCAGAAACAGTGTTAAGGCGTAAGGGGTATCGGAAAGGAGGAATAAAATATGGCAACAGTTGCTGTATATAACATGGACGGCGTAAAGACAGGTTCTATGGAAGTTTCCGATAGCATCTTTGCAGCCGAAGTGAATAAATCGGTATTGCATACGGTAGTTACAAACTATCTTGCAAACCAAAGACAGGGCACACAAAGCACAAAAACCCGTACCGAAGTAAGAGGCGGAGGCATTAAGCCTTGGCGTCAAAAGGGTACAGGCCGTGCAAGACAGGGAAGCATTCGCGCTCCGCAATGGACAGGCGGCGGCGTTGCACTCGGACCTAAGCCCCGTGATTACAGATACAGTATAAATAAGAAGTTAAAGAGGATTGCATTAAAATCCGCTTTATCAGCAAAGTATGAAGCGTATGAGGTTTTCGTGGTTGAGGATTTGAAAATGGACGAAATCAAAACCGCAACTATCGCAAAATTACTAAAAGGATTGGAAATAGACACAAAGGCACTTATTGTTACAGCTGCCTGCGATGAAAATGTTTATAAGTCTGCAAGAAATATTAAGGGTGTTACACCAACTTATGTTGATGTATTAAACGCTTATGAAGTATTGAAGCATGACAAATTCATTATCGCAAAGGACGCTATATCCAAGATTGAGGAGGTGCTTGCATAATGAAATTCGCACACGATATTATCAGAAAGCCAATCATCTCTGAGCGCAGTATGGAAGTTACCTTTGATAAAGAGGGCAACGAGATTAAAAAGTACTCTTTTAAGGTTCCGAAGGACGCTAATAAATTAGAGATTAAGAAAGCCGTTGAAGAGGTTTTCGGCGTTAAGGTTGCCGATGTGAACACAATGAATGTAACAGGCAAGCTTAAAAGAATGGGTAAATACGAAGGCAGAAGAGCTTCTTATAAGAAAGCTATCGTAACCCTTGCAAAGGGATCAAAGACAATAGAATTCTTTGATATGTAATTAAAAATAGGAGGAATTAAAAATGGCTATCAGAAAGTTTAAGCCTACCTCTCCTGCAAGAAGATTTATGACCGTTTCCGACTTTGCAGAAATCACAAAGTTTGAGCCGGAACGCTCATTGTTGGCTTCTAAGAAAAAGAACGCAGGCAGAAATTCATATGGTAGAATTACCGTTCGTCACAGAGGCGGCGGAAATAAACAAAAATACAGAATTATTGATTTTAAAAGACAAAAGGACGGCGTAGTGGCAACGGTTATCGGTATTGAATACGATCCTAACCGCAGCGCAAATATCGCACTTATCCAGTATGAAGACGGTGAAAAGGCATATATCATAGCTCCTTTGGGACTTACCGACGGCGATAAGGTCGTATCTGGCGAAGGCGCAGATATTAAGCCGGGAAATGCACTGTTTTTGAAAGATATTCCTGTTGGTACGCTCATTCACAACATTGAGCTTTACCCCGGAAACGGCGCACAGCTTGTACGCTCGGCAGGTTCATCTGCACAGCTTATGGCAAAAGAGGGTAAGTATGCTCAGGTAAGACTTCCTTCGGGAGAAGTGAGAATGGTTCGTCTTGACTGTAAGGCAACCATAGGCATAATAGGAAACCAACAGCACGAAAATATTTCTATCGGTAAAGCCGGCAGAAAGCGTCATATGGGTTGGAGACCTACCGTTCGAGGCGTTGTAATGAATCCTAACGATCACCCGCACGGCGGTGGTGAAGGTAAATCTCCTATCGGTCGTCCTGCTCCTGTAACACCTTGGGGCAAACCTGCTTTGGGACTTAAAACCAGAAAGCATAAGAACAGAACCGATAAGTTTATCGTTAAGAGAAGAAACGCTAAATAATAGAAGGAGGATTTCGTAATGGGTAGATCACTTAAAAAAGGACCTTTCGTTGAAGAGCGTTTAATGAAGCGCATAGATGCGATGAATGCTGCAAACGAAAAAAAGGTCGTAAAGACTTGGTCAAGAGCCTCCACAATCTTTCCTGAGATGGTTGGACATACAATAGCTGTTCACGACGGCAGAAAGCATGTTCCGGTATTTATCAGCGAGGATATGGTAGGTCATAGACTCGGTGAATTTGCTCCGACAAGAACCTTTAAAGGTCATGTTGGTTCAAAGACATCGTCTGCAAAATAAATTAAAACAGTATATAATGCGGTACGAACTCCTCGTGCTGCACATATCGGATATATTTTATGGGCATAAGCCCACAAATTTGAAAGGAGGTTTCCGGTTATGGAAGCACGCGCAAGCGTTAAATATGCTCGGATATCACCGAGAAAGGTAAAAATTGTTCTTGATCTTATCAGAGGTAAGGATGCAGGCTACGCAATGGGTATTTTGAAGAATACTCCAAAGGCAGCAAGCGAACACTTAGAAAAATTGTTAAAATCCGCAATGGCAAATGCTACAAATAACTTCGGAATGGACGCATCAAAGCTCTATGTTTCTGAATGTTATGCAACGCAAGGACCTACTCTTAAAAGAGTTCAGCCAAGAGCACAGGGAAGAGCATTCAGGATTTTAAAGAGAACAAGTCATATAACTTTGGTATTAAAGGAAAAAGAATAATTTAAAAAGGAGGTTAATCCTATGGGACAAAAAGTTAATCCGCACGGTCTTAGAGTCGGTATAATAAAGGACTGGGATTCTAAGTGGTTTGCAGGTAAAAAGGAATTCGGAAACCAGTTGGTTGAAGATTATAATATAAGAGAATTTGTCAAGAAGTCCTGCTATGACGCAGGAGTTGCAAAAATCACGGTTGAAAGAAAACAAAACAAGATTTATGTAACTTTGTTTGTTTCAAAACCGGGTATCGTTATCGGTAAGGGCGGCGCAGAAATTGATAAATTGAAAGTTAAGCTCGAAAAGATGACGGGAAGAACTGTTAATGTTAATATTATGGAGGTAAAAAATCCTGATACTAACGCACAGCTTGTTGCTGAAAATATTGCAGCACAGCTTGAAAAGAGAATTTCGTTCAGACGCGCTATGAAGCAAGTTATGGGCAGAGCTATGAGATGCGGCATAAAGGGTATCAAAACCTCTGTTGCAGGTCGTGTTGGCGGTGCAGAAATCGCAAGAACAGAACAGTATCACGAAGGTACTATTCCGCTGCAAACTTTAAGAGCTGATATTGATTACGGCTTTGCAGAGGCTTCAACGACATATGGAAAGCTCGGCGTAAAGGTTTGGATTTATAAGGGTGAGGTTTTGGCAGAATCAGCTGGTTCTCAAAGAGAAGAAAAGCAAGAAAGACGCCCAAGACGCCCAAGAGCCGACCGCAACGCGAAGGGAGGCAATAAATAATGTTATTACCAAAAAGAGTTAAGTACAGAAAAGTAATGCGCGGCAGAATGAAGGGTAAGGCAACACGCGGCAATGTTGTATCAAACGGTGAGTTTGGTCTGCAAGCCTTAGAGCCTGCTTGGATTACTTCAAGACAGATTGAAGCAGCCCGTATTGCAATGACAAGATACACAAAGCGTGGCGGTCAGGTGTGGATTAAAATATTCCCTGATAAGCCGATTACACAAAAACCTGCTGAAACCCGAATGGGTTCAGGTAAAGGTTCTCCGGAATATTGGGTAGCAGTAGTAAAGCCGGGAAGAGTTATGTTCGAGATAGGCGGCGTATCGGAAGAAGTTGCCAGAGAAGCTCTCCGTCTTGCTATGCACAAGCTTCCCATCAAGTGTAAATTCGTTAAACGCGAAGCGAAGGATGGTGAATAAGAATGAAAGTAACAGAGCTTAGAGAACTCTCGCATCAGGAGCTTAACGATAAGCTTTCCGAGTGCAAAGAGGAGTTGTTTAACTTACGATTTCAACTTGCGATAAACCAACTTGATAATCCCAAAAAGATTTCTGATGTTAAAAAGACTATCGCTCGTATAAAGACCATCATTCATGAAAGAGAATTAGAGGATTCTGCAATATAATGAAGGTCTTATAATTGAATTTGAAGGGAGGACAATGTAGTGGAAAGAAATAACCGTAAAACAAAAATCGGAAAAGTAATAAGCGATAAGATGGACAAAACCATCGTAGTTGCAATAGAGGAAAGCGTAAAACACGCGCTTTACGGAAAAGTTGTAAAAAGAACCTATAAACTTAAAGCTCACGATGAAGAAAATGTGTGCGGTATAGGCGATAAGGTTAAGGTTATGGAAACAAGACCTCTGTCCAAGGATAAGAGATGGAGATTGGTTGAAATAGTAGAAAAAGCAAAATAATTTGCTGTTTTCCAAAAAGGAGGAAAGAACATGATACAACAACAGACACGCTTAAAAGTTGCTGATAACACCGGTGCAAAAGAAGTTATGTGTATCCGTGTTATGGGCGGCTCTAAAAAGAGATATGCAGCTGTTGGCGATGAAATCATCTGTTCTGTTAAGAAGGCAACTCCCGGCGGCGTTGTCAAAAAAGGTGACGTAGTCAAGGCTGTTGTGGTAAGAACGGTTAAAGAAACAAGACGCAGTGACGGTTCATATATCAGATTTGATGAGAATGCAGCAGTAATCGTAAAGGACGATAAAAACCCAAGAGGTACCCGTATTTTCGGGCCTGTTGCAAGAGAGCTCCGTGATAAGGACTATATGAAGATTTTGTCACTAGCCCCCGAAGTTCTGTAAGGAGGTAAACATAATGAATAAAATGCATGTAAAACGCGGTGATACCGTAAAAGTTATCTCCGGCAAGGATAAAGGAAAAGAAGGCAAGGTTATTACAGCATTTCCTAAAACCGGAAAGGTTGTAGTAGAAGGTGTTGCAGTCGTTAAAAAGCATCAAAAGGCAAGAGCGCAGGGACAGGAAAGCGGAATTATCAAAAAGTCCGCTGCAATTGACGCATCAAATGTTTTAAGAGTTTGTTCAAAATGCGGCAAGGCTGCAAGAACCGGCGTAAAGATTTTAGAAGACGGCTCCAAAGTAAGATATTGTAAAAAATGTCAAGAGACATTTAATGACTGATACGGAAGGAGGCAAAACATACAATGTCGAGAATGCAAGAAAAGTATAAAAACGAAATTGCTCCCGCTTTAATGGAAAAGTTCGGCTATAAAAGCCCGATGCAAATTCCAAAGCTGGAAAAAATCGTAGTAAATATCGGTATGTCCGACGCTAAGGAAAATCCGAAGGTTATTGAATCAGCAATGAACGATTTGGCGCTCATTACAGGTCAGAAACCAATTGTAACTAAGGCTAAAAAGTCAGTTGCAAACTTTAAGCTAAGGGAAGGTATGAATATCGGCTGCAAAGTAACACTAAGGGCCGAGAAAATGTACGAGTTCATAGACAGATTATTTTCAGTAGCATTGCCTCGCGTGCGTGACTTTAAGGGGATTAATCCCAATTCGTTTGACGGAAGAGGAAATTACTCCTTAGGCGTTAAAGAACAGCTGATTTTCCCTGAAATTGATTACGATAAGATTGATAAAATCAGAGGTATGGATATTATTATTGTAACAACTGCCAAAACGGATGAGGAAGCTCGTGAGCTTTTAAGCCTTATGGGTGCTCCGTTTTACCGCAGTTAATAAGGAGGAAAAATAATTATGGCAAAAAGATCTATGGTTGTTAAGCAACAAAGAACGCCAAAATATTCTACTCAGGGCTATTCAAGATGCAAAATCTGCGGCAGACCGCACGCATACTTGCGTAAGTTTGGTATTTGCCGTATATGTTTCAGAGAATTGGCTTATAAAGGTCAGATTCCGGGAGTTAGAAAGGCAAGTTGGTAAAAAGTGCGGATAATTTTCTGCATTTTGTGTAAAACAATCGATTCCCGATATATTTCGGAAGGAGGTAAATGTAATGCAAATAACTGATCCAATCGCAGATATGCTTACCCGTATCAGAAATGCAAACACAGCAAAGCATGAAACGGTGGACATTCCTGCATCAAATATGAAAAAGGCTATTGCTGAAATTTTGAATGAAGAGGGCTATATTAAAGGCTATCAAATCATTGAAGACGGTAAGCAGGGCGTGATAAGAATAACCTTAAAATATGCCGGAAAAGAAAAGGTAATAAGCGGTATCCAAAGGGTATCAAAGCCTGGTCTTCGTATGTATGCTCCGGCAGATGAGCTTCCAAGAGTATTAAAGGGCTTAGGAATTGCTATCATCTCAACTTCAAAGGGTATTATGACAGACAAAAAGGCTCGCCAAGAGCACATAGGCGGCGAAGTTTTAGCGTTTGTTTGGTAAAAAAACGATTTGTGTTATTTCCTGAAAGCACAGATTATGAAAATTTTTAAGGAGGAAAAAGGACTATGTCAAGAATAGGCAATATGCCGATAACAGTGCCAGCCGGCGTTACTGTTACAATCGGCGAGGGTAATGAAGTGACAGTCAAGGGTCCAAACGGAACTCTGACAAGAAAACTTCACCCCGAAATGATTATCGAGCAAGAGGCAAGCGAAATCATTGTTAAGCGTCCGACAGAGGATAAAATGCATAAGGCTCTTCACGGTCTTACAAGAACGCTTATCAATAATATGGTTATCGGAACGACTCAGGGCTTCACAAAGGAGCTTGAAATCAACGGCGTCGGTTACCGTGCACAAATGCAGGGGAAAACCTTGGTGCTGAGTTTGGGATATTCACATCCCGTTGAATATGTGGCAATGGAAGGAATCACAATAGAAGTTCCTGCACCTAACAAGATTTTGGTAAAGGGTGCAAATAAGGAACATGTTGGTGAAACCGCTGCTAAAATCAGAGAATACAGACAGCCCGAACCGTATAAGGGTAAAGGTATTAAGTATATTGATGAGGTTATCATTCGCAAAGAAGGAAAAGCGGGAGCTAAGAAGAAGTAATAGAAAGGAGTGTTCTTAAATGATAAAGAAGAAAAGCAGTAATGCACAGAGAATGAAACGCCATCAGAGAGTCAGAAAGAACATCTCCGGTACAGCGGAGAGACCTCGTTTGAGCGTTTACAGAAGCTTAAATCATATTTATGCGCAAATAATAGATGACACAAAAGGTACTACCTTGGTTAGTGCTTCAAGCCTTGATAAAGACTTTTCTGGCTACGGCGGAAACATCGACGGCGCAAAGCAAGTCGGAAATCTGGTAGCTAAAAAGGCTTTGGATAAGGGTATAAAAGCCGTAGTATTCGACAGAGGCGGATATATTTATCACGGTAGAGTTGCTGCTCTTGCAGATGGTGCAAGAGAGGGCGGCTTGGAATTCTAATTAAAGGAGGAAAATTTTGTGGCTGAAAAAATAGATGCATCAACTCTTGATTTACAAGAAAAGTTGGTAGAAGTTAACCGTGTTGCAAAGGTTGTAAAGGGCGGTAGAACCATGCGTTTTTCTGCACTTATGGTAGTCGGTGACGGAAACGGTCATGTTGGCTGCGGAACAGGTAAGGCTGCTGAAATTCCCGATGCTATCAGAAAGGGAATTGAAGATGCTAAGAAAAATATGGTTACAGTACCATTAAAAGATACAACCATTACACACGAAATAATTGGTGAATTCGGCGCAGGCAGAGTGCTTTTGAAGCCTGCCAAAGAAGGTACCGGAGTTATTGCAGGCGGTGCAGTAAGAGCGGTTGTCGAGCTTGCAGGTATAAAGGATATAAGAACAAAGTGCCTAAGGTCAAACAACAAAAAGAATGTCGTAAAGGCTACTATTGCAGGTCTTGCAAGCCTTAAAGAGGCAGAGAGCTTAGCAAAGCTTCGCGGCAAGGAAATTGATGAAATTGTAGGCTAAGGAGGTAGTGCAAATGTTAAAGGTTAGACTTATAAAGAGTACTATCGGCTGCAAAAAAGACCAAATTGCAACGGTCGCAGCATTAGGACTTACAAAAATCAGGGATGAAAAAGAGCATAATGATACACCTCAAATCAGAGGTATGCTCAAAAAGGTTTCTCACCTTGTTGAGGTAGAGGAAAACTAACATAATAAACTAAAAGGAGGTGTAGCAAATGAGATTGGACGAACTAAAACCAACAGAAGGTTCAAAATTTGCATCAAAGAGAGTTGGCAGAGGTATAGGTTCAGGTACAGGTAAAACCTCAGGAAAAGGTCATAAGGGACAGAATGCGCGTTCTGGCGGCGGTGTAAGACCGGGCTTTGAAGGCGGTCAGATGCCTTTATACAGACGCCTTCCTAAGAGAGGTTTTAAGAATATATTTGCAAAACAGTATGTTACCGTTAACATTGAAGTTTTGGAACGCTTTGAAAACGGAACAGAGGTAACTGCTGATACTTTGAAGGAAGCCGGTATTATCTCCAAGACTCTTGACGGTGTTAAACTACTGGGAAGAGGAGAACTTACCAAAAAACTTACCGTAAAAGTAGCAGGATACACTGCTTCGGCAAAGGAAAAAATTGAAAAAGCCGGTGGAAAGGCAGAGGTGATGTAGTATGTTTAACACTATAAGAAATGCCTTTAAAATTCCGGATTTGAGAAAAAGACTTTGGTTTACGCTTATAATGATGATTATTTTCAGATTTGGCGCACATATTCCTGTTCCGTTTCTTACAAAGGACGCAATGCAGGCATTTATGAGCGGTGGAACAGACCTTTTCTCATTATTTGATGTATTTACGGGCGGCGCATTTGCAAATGCGACGGTCATGGCACTCGGTGTTTCTCCATACATCAACGCATCGATTATTGTTCAGCTGTTAGCTGTTGCAATTCCGGCCTTAGAGAGGCTTACAAAAGAGGGCGTTGAAGGAAGGAAGAAAATCAACCGCATAACCAGATATTTGGGAATAATCCTTGCATTTGTGCAGGGTGCGGGACTTTATGTAACGCTTCACAATATCGGAGTTACAAGCGGAATTACTGCTATCAAGCAGGAGAGTGTGTTAACATTTTTCATAATTACACTTACCTTTACAGCAGGTACGGCATTTATCGTATGGCTTGGTGAGTTGATTACTGAAAAGGGTATCGGAAACGGCGTATCGCTTATAATTTTTGCCGGTATCGTTTCAAGAATACCGACTGCGGCTGTTTCGATTTACAATAATTACCTTGTAAGCGGTGTAAGGTCAATGAAAAACATTGCCTTAGCAATTGCAATTATCGTAATAGCGATTGCAGCCATCGTGCTTGTAGTAATGTTTGACGCGGCAGAACGCAGAATTCCTGTTCAATATGCAAAAAGAGTTGTGGGAAGAAAGATGTACGGCGGCCAAAGCACAAACATCCCTATAAAGGTTGTTTCGGGCGGAGTTATGCCAATCATCTTCGCGTCCAGTATTATGGCGTTCCCTGCTACTATTGTAAGACTTGCAACAGGCAATAATTTGCCTACAAGCGGAGTTTGGTACAGAGTTTTGGGGTGCTTTGCGGCTTCCTATGGTCCTTCATGGACAGATATAGTATTTGCTGTACTTTACTTCTTGCTTATAATATTCTTCACATATTTCTATTCGGCTATCCAGTTCAATCCTATTGAAATGGCTAACAATATGAAGAAATCGGGAGGATATATCCCAGGTTACAGACCTGGCAAACCTACCAGCGACTATATTTCAAAGGTTTCTACAAGGCTGAACCTTTCAGGTGCTGTATTCCTCGGAATAATAGCGGTGCTTCCGATAGTAATCGGTTCAGTATTCAATATAAGCGGAATGCAGATTGGCGGAACATCACTTCTCATTATGGAGGGAGTTGCGCTTGAATCTGTAAGACAGATAGAATCTCAGATGATTATGAGAAATTATAAGGGATTTTTAGAGTAATACTGAAAGGCGGCAGAGTATGAATTTAATTTTACTTGGACCTCCCGGTGCGGGAAAAGGAACACAAGCAGAAATTCTTACAAAACAGTTCGGCATAAAAACGGTTTCAACCGGTGTAATGCTGCGAGCTGCTATGAGAGAGGGTACGGAGCTTGGTAAGCTTGCTAAACAGTATATAGACGGAGGCAAGCTTGTGCCTGATAGCGTTGTTGTCGGGATAGTTAAGGAAAGACTGTCGCAGGATGACCTAAAAGACGGGTTCATTTTAGACGGATTTCCGCGTACTATTGCACAGGCTGAGGCACTTGATGAAACAGGCGTAAGAATTGACCATGTTTTATCGCTTGAATGTGATGAGGCGGTAATTTTGGAGCGTCTTACGGGACGGCGTGAATGCAAGGCATGCGGAACACCGTATCACATTAAGACTAAACCTGTTCCGGAAAACGGAAAATGCGTTTGCGGCGGAGAAATTGTTCAGCGTCCTGACGATAATGAGGAAACCATTAAAAACCGACTTCGCGTTTATCACGAGCAGACAGAACCCATAAAGGAATATTACGAAGCTCAGGGTAAGGTAATCAGCGTAGATAGCTCAAAGACAGCCCAAATTACTAACGACGCGGTATTCAAAGCGCTTGGTATTGACAAAAAAGAGGCGTAAGAATTATGGTCACCATAAAATCAAAAGCAGAAATAGAAAAAATGCGTGCTGCGGGTAAAATTACAGGTGATGCACTAAGGGAAGTCGAAAAGTATATAAAGCCTGGTATTTCAACCTTTGAGCTTGATAAAATCGCTTTTGATTTCATCAAAAAACACGGTGCAACACCGTCATTTCTGCATTATAACGGCTTTCCGGGAAGTATTTGTGCTTCCCCGAACAGCTGGGTTGTGCACGGCATACCGTCAAAAAACATTGTCCTTAAAGAGGGCGACATAATCAGTATTGATATGGGTGCGCAAAAGGACGGTTATCACGGTGATGCTGCAAGAACCTATGCAGTAGGCAATATATCAGATGAGGCGAAAAGGCTTATTGATGTCACAAAAAGAAGCTTTTTTGAGGGCATAAAGCATGCAACGCACGGCGCAAAACTTGGTGATGTGTCATATGCAATACAAGAATATGTAGAAAGCAACGGATTTTCCGTTGTCCGTGATTTAGTCGGTCACGGAATAGGCAAGAATTTGCATGAAGACCCTAATGTTCCTAATTACGGACATAAGGGTAAAGGCTTAAAACTTGCGCAGGGTATGACTATCGCAGTTGAACCTATGGTTAACGCAGGAAGGTACGATGTAGTGATGCTTGATGATGACTGGACTGTTGAAACAGAGGACGGAAGCTTATCTGCACATTATGAAAATACCATTTTGATAACCAAGGGAGAATGCGAAATTTTGACGCTTTAAGAGGTAGCCAAAATGGATATTTGTAAAGGAAGTTTGGTATATTCTTTGGCGGGACGGGATAAAGGAAAAATTTTCTTGGTTCTGGCTATTGAAAATGACTTTGTTTATTTATCGGATGGCGATACAAGGCGTGTTGCAAAACCAAAAAAGAAAAAGATAAAACATGTTAATAAAATAAACTGTGTTTTAGACATTGATTTTGATACCATTTCGGACAGTAGTCTGCGAAAAGCCTTATCGGAATATTCTAACTGATAGTTGGGAGGTAGTAGTTTGGCAAAGGAAGATGTATTGGAGCTTGAAGGCACGGTTGTCGAAACCCTGCCCAATGCTATGTTTAAGGTGGAGCTTGAAAACGGTCATCAGATTTTGGCACATATTTCAGGCAAGTTAAGAATGAACTTCATAAAGATTCTCCCAGG
>DMLG01000160.1 GCA_003453455.1 Clostridiales bacterium | reverse complement strand
AAAAAAATAAATGCATATTTTTCAAACATTGAGATAATATTATGGCTATCATCAGCATTTCTGATTACATTTTCATTTTACATTTTCGACAAAATCAATTATATTTCGCTTATAGCTTCACTAATTGGCATCACCGCTATTATATTTAACGCAAAGGCAAATCCGTTGGGACAGTTTTTGATGATTATTTTTAGTTTTTTATATGGGATAATATCATTCTCTTTTAAGTACTATGGCGAAATGATAACCTACATAGGCATGACAATGCCCATGGCAGCATTTGCTCTGGTTTCATGGTTGCGACACCCATATAAAGGAAATAAAGCAGAAGTTGAAATTAATCGTATTGACAAAAAAGAAATTGTTTTTATGCTGCTGATTTCTATAATTATTACTGTAATTTTTTATCATATTTTAGTCAAATTTCATACATCAAATATTTATCCAAGCACTTTATCTATTACCACAAGTTTTATCGCTGTGTACCTTACTTTTAGGCGAAATCCATACTTTTCTATTGCCTATGCTGCAAATGATGTCGTTTTGATTATCCTTTGGACTTTCGCAAGTACAGAAAATATCAAATACATATCTGTGGTCATTTGTTTTACTGCATTTTTATTTAATGATATTTATGGGTTTATTAGTTGGATAAGGCTGGAAAAAATGCAAAAAATTAATATAGGCGCAAATCAATACGGTAAAAGAAAAAAGCCGTAGAACTTTATCCATTCCACAGCTTTTCGATAAGTTTTTAATTAGCTGTCTGCTCGGCTTAATGGCAACTCAAAAGTAAACAAACTGCCTTCATTGATTTCACTTTTCACGCTCACCTTGCCGCCGTGCGCTTCTGCAATCCATTTTACCATTGGAAGTCCAAGCCCCATACTGCCGTTTTCGTCAAATGTACGCGCAGTATCCGCTTGATAAAATCTATCCCATATTTTCAGTAAATCATCTTCCGAAATACCCATGCCATTATCCTTCACGGAAAACAGTATTTTATCGTTTTGGGAAGTTAAAGACACTTCTATTTTATCACCATCGCCAATATATTGATAAGCATTTGAAATAAGATTTACAAAAGCGCGAGTTAGTAAAAATCTGTCTGCCTTAGCGGTTATACCTTGTGATATATTACGCACAAGAGCAATCTTTTTGTCACGGATTTCTTCTTGCTCATCGCACACAAAGGTTACAAGTTCGCTTATATCAACATCTTCAAAACTGGTCTTAATCTTATTATTATCCATTCTCGAAATGGTTAAAAGCTCCGAAATAAGCTTAGACATTCTTTTTGCCTGTCGTTTTATGGAGCTTGCGGATTCTTTATACTCGTCAGCAGTTTTTGCACATTCCTCCATATATTCGCACTCTGACATAATAACCGCAACAGGTGTGCGGAGCTCATGCGAAGCATCAGAAGTGAACTGCTTTTCTTTTTCAAAGGATTTTTCTATTTTATCGAGCATTTTATCGAAAACATTCGCAAGACGATATATTTCATCACGCCCTTCACCCAAATCTATTCTCTCTGACAAATTATTGCTTTTACTTATTTCTTCTGCGGTGTCGCTTATCTTTTTTACGGGAACAAAAGCCCTGCTGATTATGAGATATCCTCCGATTGCCGCCAAAAGAATTGTTATAAGAGAAAAAAGTATGTTTGTTTTTAAAGCGGATTGTGCGCCGTACTCTTCATCTCCTGCCGCGGCAATGCCTTTTATAAAAAACTTTCCTTGATTTGTCGTTATTTCTCTGTCAAATTCATAGAATTTACTGCCGTTATAAGTATCTGACCTGAAAACATCTTTCTGTATTTTAAGCTCATCGCTTATTCCAAATGGGAGCGTCCCTCCCAAAACATTATGTGCCTCATCATAAATTACCGTATATACGCCGTCTTTATAGTACATAAAATCAGGCACACGGTGCATAGAACCGCCTCTGTCGAAAAGGTGCCTCGACATATCATCAACAGTTCTCATAATACGCATCTGGGTATCCCGCTCAATCATTTGTGTACTGAACGAATTCATCATTACAATGACTATTCCCGAAATAATCATCATTGCAAGAGTGTACCACAATGTTATTTTAAGTTTTAGAGATATTTTTCTCAATTCTATCAGCCTTCCTTTAAAACATAACCGCTTCCTCTGACCGTATGGATAAGTTTAACCTCATAAGGGTCATCAATCTTTTTCCTCAGATACCGTATATACACATCAACCACATTTGTGCCGCCTTCATAGTCAAAATTCCATGCGTGATTTTCAATCTTTTCACGCGACAACACAACACCTTTATTAAGCATCATATAAAGAAGTATGTCGTATTCCTTGGCAGATAATACAATTTCCTCATTTTGCCGTTTTACAGTATGTGATTTTGTATCAATCTCAAGGTCCGCAAGGGTAAAAATGTTTGTTGAGCCACCTGCCAACTTTCTTGTCATAACCCGTATTCTTGCCAAAAGCTCAGGGAATGCAAAAGGCTTTATAAGATAATCCTCAGCTCCCAAATCAAGTCCCTGTACCCTATCCTCTATGCTGTCTTTTGCCGTTAAGAAAAGCACAGGTGTACGGTTATTCTTACTGCGGATTGTTTTCAAAACCTCAAATCCGCTCATTTTTGGCATCATTATATCCAATATTATACCGTCAAACTCACCCATTTCTATAAAATCAAGAGCTTCTTCTCCGTCAAAGCAACTATCAACAGCATATCCCTCTTTTTCAAGGCGCTTTGTGATTACTCTGTTCAGGTCTTTTTCATCTTCTGCAACCAATAATCTCATAAAATATCACCGCCCATATTTTTTGTTATTGTACCACCCTTTTAGAAAAAAGTCAAAAGAGAGTGAAACCTCTCTCTTGACTTAATTGTGTGCTTTTAGCTTTTGCTTGTTATTTCAATATGCTGGTTATCACCGTTCCATAAAACATCCATTCCGAGATTTTCGGATACAAATCTTACCGGTATCATTGTTGAGTCATTGATTATTTCGGGTGCTGTAAGGAGCGTGTATTCCTTACCGTTTACTTTTGCCTTGTCGGAGTTTATTGTAAGAATAATATCTACACCGTCCTTCTTTGCCGTCACGGTCTTAGCAGCCTCATCCCATGTCACCTCTGCACCGAGCATTTCAAGTATTGCGCGAAATCCCACAAGCGTTGTATCATTCTTTATAACGGGATTTGTGTTAAATGAAACACTTTTTCCGTTTACACTCACACTTATATTTTTCTTTTTTGTGCCCTGGTCGCTTTGACCGTCCTTTTCTCTGCCTCCAAAGCCGCCCATCATATTTCCTGCATTTCCGTAAGCCCCTGTGACTTTTGCTACTGTAACTGTTTTTACGAGTTCATCATTTACATAAATGCTGTATTCATTACCTTCTTTGACATCAGGCGATGAGTACAAAAGCGCCATATACCCTGTGGCTGCTGTATGTGTGAAAACTTCATTGCCCTCTGAATCTTTTACAGTAACTTTATCGCCTGCTTTTCCCTGATTACTAAGTATTACACTTAAAATGCTTTGTCCGTCTGAATTATTGGGAAGTTGTAACATTCCTGCGCTTGACAAAGTAACTACTTCGCCGCCGTTTATTTTCATTTCGCCTTCGCTGTCAAAAGGACCGTTACCTCTCATTTCAGGACCGTCAATCACTATCTTTCCGCCGTTTATTGTAAGAGAGCCGTTTGAATCTATACCGTCACCATTTGCTTTTATATAAATGTTTCCGCCGTTTATTGTAATCGCATGAGCTGCGGCAGTTTCTTCATCAACTTTTCCGAATCCGCCCATACGACCGTCTTGTGACATCTCACCATTTTCGCCCGCCTGTTGCATCATTCTGCCACCCTGCGGCATTTCACTCATTTCGGGCATTTCACCATTCATTTGGCGGTTACCTTTCATTCTTGGTATCTCACCATTTTCGCCCGCCTGCTGCATCATTCTGCCACCTTGCGGCATTTCACCCATTTCGGGCATTTCGCCATTCATTTGGCGGTTACCTTTCATTCCTGGCATTTCACCGCTGTCACTTCTTTGTGGCATTTCACCTTCGTTAAATGTTTTACCGCCGCTCTGCTCACTTGCCAAGTTTTCATTGCCTGTATTAATGCCGTCATCGGCTGATATTATATTGATATCTCCGCCGTTTATTGTGAGCGTACCCTTACTTTCCATGCCTTCGCTTTCTTCTGAAACGATACTTATCACACCATCATCAATTACAAGCTCTAAGCCAGCCTTGATGCCCTTACCTGTTTTCGCAGTAATATCAATAGTTCCCCCGGTAACGCTTACTTTATCATTTGCTTTTATGCCGTGTTCGTTAGATGTTATGATAATTGTTCCGTTTTCAATAGCCAAATCGTCATCACTTGCAATACCATGCTTATAGTTTGCATTTATTGTCAGCTTTCCTGCACCCTTAATCTCTAAATCATCATTTGAAAACAGTGCCGCGTCTGCGTCTTCCACAGAGTATTCCGTCCCGTCTGAAAGATAATTCTCTGTATCTTCTGTTATTGTTATAAAGGCTTTTTCAGCGTTTTCAAAGTAAATTGCAGGTCCTGTGCTATTAGTCAAAGACATACCGCTAAGTCTTAATTTAACTTTATCCTCTGCGTTTACTCTAATCATTCCGTCTTTTAAGCTTCCCGTTACCGTGAAGTCTCCGCCGCTGGTTATGATAACCGTGTTTCCTTCAACTTCAACCCCATTACCCGTAACCTTTAAACTGTCAAGATTGATTGTTCCTGTATTGTTCTTCCACTCATCATCACTGGCTGATGCCTGATAACATGCGATAAGCGAGATGGACAAAACAAGCGTTAATACCAATGCTACTAATTTTTTCATAAATTTCATCCTTTCTTAATTCATTTGCGGCAAAACGGATAGCACAATGCTTAAATTTCCGTTTCTGCACCTTAATTCATCTAAAAATTCCTGTTCGTTTCCTCCCTTTGGCATTTTCACATTATAGCAAACTTCAAAGAGTGAACCGAGGTCTGTTGTTTTAATTTTTTCGAGAGCATAAGACTCTGTATATTTTTTAAGAATATCTTCAAAAGCTCCGTCAAAATTAAGATTTTCAGGTACTGTTATTTTCAGTCTCTTGTTGATCGTTTTTCTTTCAAACAAATTCAACTTTTCAATTATTAGCATAACTGCACACAAAAGTATAACGAATACCGCTCCGTAGCCGTAGAGTCCTACTCCGCAAGCCAGACCTGCGGCAATATCAAAGAATATATACCCGATATCCTTTGGGTCACCCGGTGCGCTTCTAAACCTTATAATAGAAAGCGTACCTGCTAAGCTGAACGCTCTTGCGATATTACTGCCTATAAAGACTATAATTACCGACAGTATGATGGGAAGCATCAGAAGAGTCACCGCCATACTGCGCTGAAAACTCACATAATCCGTGGTCTTGTAGTAAGTAGCTGCTATGATCGCCCCAAACAATAGGCTAACAAGCATGGTTACCAGTGCCGTCATAATTGTAATATCGCTTGATGTATTTGTTAATAATGTGTTGAATATTTCATTCATTTTAGTCACCTCATATCGCTATTTTTAAATCATTCAAACCATTTCCGTTTATATATTGCTTAAATTCCGTGCCGTATTTTGAAAAGCTGCATCGCTTTATATCAAGCTCAGTTAGCATATGCACAAGCCAAAGCGGTTTTGCAAGAGAGGTTTTTATCTCCATCAGATATATACCGTCTTTCAATAATTTCTGCCCGTAGTCGCCCTGCTCTAACCCTATGTTTTGTCTTCTTGACCTGATATTCATATCAAACGAAATTCTGAGGTCGCTGTTTTCTTTGCCAAAATAGGCAATCCTGTCATAAGCAAGATAAAGCTTTGGTTTTAATCCGTATGTTTTAAGGAAATACTCTATTTCATTTACCACCTGACCGTTCATGTACTCCTTTTTCTCCGGCACCTTGCCAGTTCTCGTGAAATCATACGCCTCATCAAGAATCAAGGTTGTTCTGCGCTTATTTACAAGTCCATTATACTTTTTCTTGATTTCAAGAAATACCTTTGAATCAATTTTAGGAATGCCGTAGGAACGAAGTCTTAACTTTTCTTTATATAAAGGACCCGAAAGCGATGTTCTTATGAGGTAATCATCTTCTGTGTCAAAGTATATGTTAGAAATGGTGTAAGGCTTATGATCTATGTTGTGAGAATCCATAATCATATTTTCATTTATAACATCTATGACTTTTTCATAAGTTTTTCTATCAAGCAGGTATTTGTGTTCGTACCTGTTAAAAACCTCTATTGCCATTTTAATAACCTCCCTTTGCCCTTGTTATGTGTTAAGTATAACCGCCGAAAATTAAAACAAGATTAAAGAATATAAATTTTATTGAAAAATTTTAATATTTTTTCCATCGCTTGTAACTTCTACATTACCCTTGCTTGTAAGGTATGTTTTAGAGCCGTATTTTTCAAGGATTTGTAAGACATACTGATCAGCAGGATTCTTGTCACTGCAAGTAATAACCGCATATTCGGGGTTTATACTTTCGATGAATTTTTCGGTATTTTTCTCATACAATCCGTGATGCGGGACTTTAAGAAAATCATACTTTCCCTCCGCCTGTAAAAGGATTTCCTCTAACCTTTCCTTTTCTGCATCACCCGTGAACAAAAATCTGTTTTCCCCATGCGTTATACTTATAGCCAGAGAAAAATCATTATCGCTTTCGGAATATGATGTTTTTAGAGGAGGATATATCACGCAAGCGACATCGTCAAACTCAAATGACATTTCTTCTGTAAGCTTTAATAGTGTATATCCACGCTCTTTTACCGCCTCTATAAATGCCTCATACTCTTTGCCTGAACCTTCATAGTTTGGTGTTATAATCTGTCCGACAGCCACATTGTCCATAACCTCCGCCGCACCGCCTATATGGTCTTTGTCAAAATGTGTTATAAACATATAGTCAATTTCTTTGACGCCACAATCAGATAAGTATTCTACTATCTCGCGGCCGTCATCTTGTTCGCCGCAGTCGATTACTGCAATATGCTGACTGCTTTTTAGAATAATCGCATCAGCCTGCCCAATCTTTAAAACCGTAACTTTAAACTCCTCATTACCTTCTTTGCTGATTTTTTGTTCTGCAATTCCACATGAACAAAGCAGGATTGCCGTAAGAACAAAAAGCAATAGCGCTTTCAAGTTTTTATTCATAGATTTTTCCTCGCTTTCTTTCAAATTCAATCAGATTATACCCAGAAAAGATTAAAGGAAGATTAAAGAAATAAAAAAGCTTTTGATAAAAGCTCCGCCTGCGGGCGTAAGAAAAAAAGGAAATGATACAACATTTCCTTTTTATAAACTTAGTATTACTGTTTTCTTTAAGTCACTAACATCAATTATGCTTTATTAAACTTCTCCTTGCCTTGCTTACATCTCGGGCATTTCCAATCATCCTGCAAATCTTCAAATGCAATTCCGTCATTTTCGGCAGGATCATACACATATCCGCAAACGGAGCAGACATATTTGCCGGTAGCAGTTTTATAAGCTATTTCTCCCACAGGTATTGATTTGGGTGGATTTGCAAGGTCTGTTACTACAATATTTTCAAGATTTTCATATCCAAGCGGAGTATGTGTTGAAAGATAAACAGTCGGGTGGTTTTGGATAAATTCACGCACACGGTCGAGAGTTTCTCTTGCTTTTACTACATCCTCATACACAACAGAGAGCTTATTTGCATAAAGCGCCTCATCGGTATATGTAACATCACCGTGAAACATATAGAAAAGTCCGCCATCCTCAGCAATTACTATACTGTTGCCTTTGGTATGTCCCTTTGCTTCAATCAGGCGCACACCTTCTGCAATTTTCTGACTTTTAGGGAAATTATAATATTCACCGTCATTATATTCAGCTATTACGGTATTTTCGCCGTCAAGCCCCAATTCACCTGCATCTTCTTTGGAAATGTATATTTTTGCGTTTGGAAAAGCCAGCAGCTCCCCTGTGTGGTCAGCATGCTTATGCGTAACAAGGATTTTCGTAATCTGCTCCGGCATATATCCCGCATTTTCAAGAGCAGATACATAGTCGGTAATTTTTGCTCCCATATATATCATAGTCTTTTCGTCGGGTACAGCATCAGGAGCTTCTTTTGGCATACCCGTATCAATCAAAATCACCTCATCACCTGTATCGATAAGGAAATTTTGCAAACTTGAACGGTATTTTACAGTAGCGTCAAAAGCTTCCATACCTTCTTCTCCGCCAAAGGCAAAAGGTTCGGTCATAAAACCGTTTTCGTAGAGTTTGATTGCTTTAATCTTCATTTTCTTCTTTCCTTTCTTTATTCTCTTCGCTAAAATCTGTATCAAGCGTTATTTCCAATGAGTATTCGGGATATTTCTCCCCTACCTTTTCTTTAATATCTTCATATACGAGGCTGCGGTCTTTTGCGTCAAAGCTTACAACGACGTCAAACCGGATTGTTTTCTTTATTTTGTCAACATAAAATCCGTGCACTTCAAGGACATAAGGATTATCACGCACAATTTGCAATACCCTCTCCCTGATAGTGATAGCTTCTGTATCTTTCGTGTTAATAGAATATATTCCGACACCTGTTAAAATGACATTATGCTTATGATATACATCCTGTGTCACCTTGCGGATAAGCTGATCCAAGTCGTCTGCGGACATTGTATCGGGAATCTCAATATGAACAGAGCCGTTAAAAGAATCGGGGCCGTAATTGTGCAATATAAGGTCATAAGCTCCTTTTATTTCAGGATAGCTTATTATTGTTTCCTTAATATCTCTTGCAAACTGTGCGTCGGTGCTCTCTCCGAGGATTTTTGAAAGCGTATCACGAAGCATTTCAAATCCGGATTTAATGATAATAACAGCAATTACAGCGCCTAAATAGGCTTCTATTGATATATGAAAGAAGATATATACTGCCGCTGCTATCAAAGTTGAAAGAGATATTACAGAGTCCATTTTTGCATCTTCGCCTGAATTTATCAGCGAATCGGAATTTACCGTCACACCTATATGCTTTACATATCTGCCAAGTACTAATTTTACCACAACCGCCACAGCAACAATAATTAAAGCAACAGCAGAGTAATCAGGCATATCCGGATGAATAATCTTTTTTACAGACTCAGTAAATGCAGTAATTCCTGCATACAAAACCAAAAGAGAAATAACCATAGCGCTAAGATACTCAATTCTGCCATAGCCAAAAGGGTGCTTTTTATCCGCCTGTTTGCCTGCAAGCTTAGTGCCTACGATTGTGATAACAGAGCTTGCGGCGTCCGAAATATTATTGACTGCGTCCATAACAATAGCAATGGAATTTGACATTATGCCGATTACTGCCTTAAATCCCGCTAAAAAAACATTTGCCAAAATGCCTATAATACTGGTTCGTATAATGGTTTTATCACGATTTTCATTCATTTCTTATTTCTCCAATTCCTTGATAACAGCCTCTTTAACATCTTTCATATCCGTTGTAGGCTCAAATCTTGCGATAACTGTTCCCTCACGGCTTACAAGAAATTTTGTGAAATTCCATTTGATATATGCCTTATCTCCAAATTGCTTGTTGTTTGCTTTTGTAAACTTTTCAAGCATAGCGTTTTTAATTCCCTTGCCAAATCCCTCAAACGGTTTTTCGGTTGCAAGATATGCAAAAAGCGGATTAGCAGTTTCGCCGTTTACATCAATTTTTGAAAACTGCGGAAATTCCGTGCCAAATTTCAGCGTACAAAAATTATGAATTTCTTCATCACTTCCAGGGGCCTGATTTGCAAATTGATTACACGGAAAATCAAGAATTTCAAAACCTTTATCTTTCAGTTCCTTATACATTGCTTCAAGCGGCTCATAATGCGGAGTAAACCCGCATCCCGTTGCTGTGTTTACAATAAGAAGCACCTTGCCTTTGTACGCTGACAAGGACACATCTGTTCCATATCTATCCTTCACCGTAAAATCATAAACTGTTTTCATTTTTTTAAGCTCCTTTCATTATTTGGCTCAATTATATTTTTGATTTTCAAGTAACTCATATAGCAGAGCATAAAGCTCTTTTGCTTTTTTCTCGGGCAATTTAAAGCAGTCCCCAACCTTTTGGGGAATATCCTTTGCCTTCATTTGCAGCATTTTTCCTTTTTCAGTAAGATTTATGACTACCACACGGTCATCATTTTCGCTTCGCTTTCTTTCAACATAGCCCGCATTCTGCATTTTTTTAAGCAGAGGCGTCAGAGTGCCGCTGTCAAGCATAAGTTTTTCGCAAAGGCTGCCGACAGATATCCCATCTTTTTCCCACAGCACAAGAAAAACGATATACTGCGTGTATGTCAAGCCCAGCTGCTTAAGAAAAGGCGTATATAACCCCGTCACAGTTCTTGCTGCTGCATAAAGCGGAAAGCAAAGCTGATTTTCGAGTTTCATCACTTCACGGTAATCGTATTCCATAATGCGCCCCCGAATTTATATTTTGAACAATTATATTGTATCAAATATAATTTACATTGTCAAGAAAAAATTTTGTTCTGTTTTCCTTTTAATAAAGATTTCCATATGTACTATGCCTATATTTAAAGCAAACTAATATGCACCCCCAAAAGATAAACACTTTTGGAGGTGCACATCACAAGGGTGATTTTTTTATGCGGCATTATTTCAGCTTTTGGCTTTGGGTTTAAATATAAGCGATGCTAAAAATCCAAACACAACTGCGGCGCAAAGTCCTGCCGCACCAGCCGTAAATCCGCCTGTGAAAATGCCTAAAAATCCGTTTTCGGAAACCGCCTTTTCCGCACCTTTGCAAAGATTGTATCCAAATCCCGTAAGCGGCACAGTCGCTCCTGCTCCTGCAAATTCCGCAATGGGCTCGTATATCCCCAAAAGCTGCAAAAACACCCCCGCTGTAACAAAGCTCACCAAGATTTTTGCGGGAGTAAGCCTTGTTTTGTCAATCAGTATTTGCCCAATAACGCAGATAAGTCCGCCTACTGCAAATGCTCTTATATATTCCATAGCTCACCTCAAAAAATCATCATTTTCAGTTGAAATTATAAGCGCATGCGCAATTGCAGGTATTGACTCGCCTTGCAGAAGCGATGTAGGGTTCATTAAAGCTCCCGTTGCCGCAACTATCATACGCTTTATATTTCCGTTTTTCAGTTCTTTAAATATATGTCCGCAAAAAACGCTTCCGCAACAGCCGCATCCTGACCCGCCGGCGTGAACATCCTGTTTTTTTGCATCAAAAATCATCTTGCCACAATCGTTATGGTTTGGATATACATTATATCCGTCCTTGTCCAGCATATGACAGAGGATATCCGAGCCTACATGTCCTAAATCACCCGTCAGAATAAGGTCATAATCCTGCGGTTTTGTTCCCGTTTCGGAAAACAGCGCAGATATGGTATCATGCGCCGCAGGTGCCATTGCCGCGCCCATATTGCTGACATCATTTATGCCCATATCTATTACCTTTCCGACAGTTGCACCCAAAATATACGGACCTCCTCCTTCGCTTTTTAAAAGTGCTGCGCCTGAGCCTGTAACAGTCCACTGCGCAGTAGGCGTGCGCTGCCCTCCGTATTCAAGCGGAAAACGGTACTGTTTTTCCGCCGAACAAAAGTGGCTTGATGTGACACATACCGCATTATTCGCCATACCGCCCGATATAAGCATAGACGCAATCATCATACTTTCCGCCATAGTTGAGCAAGCACCGTAAAGACCCAAAAACGGTATATCAAAATCACGCACGGCATAATGTGTTCCAACACATTGGTTTAAAAGGTCACCGGCTAAAATAAAATCAATCTCCTGTTCGCTGACTCCTGCTTTTTCCATAAGTTTTTCCGCCGTCTTTTTTTGGAGTTTACTCTCAGCTTTTTCCCAGCTTTCCTCACCGTAATAGTCATCGGCAAGCACCGTATCAAATTTTTCCCTGAGCGGACCTTCTCCCTCTTTTTTACCGACAGTTGATGCTGTTTCAAAAATCGACGGTCTCTTTTCGAAGACTAATGTCTGTCTTCCTACACGCATAAACATTCACTTCCTTTTCCCTATTTTTCCGCAAAATGCAAAAAAGTATGCCTTTTAAAGCATACTTTTACGCAAAAATTCGAATGTTCAATCAATCAACTATAAATTTTCCAATTTCATCAATAAATTGGTCGCAGTCATCGGAGTGAACCTCCGCTTTAATAGGTTTTGACAAATCAAGGCTGAATATTCCCATAATTGACTTTGCGTCAACTACATATCTTCCCGAAGTCAAATCAATATCAAAATCGTACTTTGACACAATGTTTACAAAGTCCTTAACATCATTAATGCAGTTTAGTGAAAGATTAAATGATTTCATAATATTTCCCTCCATCTACTTTATTTCAATTTCATAATACAACTTTTTTCAAAAATAGTCAATGGGGTATTGCAGTTTTTGGATAAATTCTATATAATAGTCATAATATTCTTGTTCATTTATGGCATTTTTTTGAGGAAGATTATGAAAAAAGTTGCATTTTACACACTGGGTTGTAAGGTTAATCAATACGAAACCGAGGCTATGAGCGAGCTGTTTTCAAAAAACGGCTATATAGTCTGTGATTTTGAAACACCTGCCGATATTTATGTTATAAACACCTGCACGGTAACGGGTATGAGCGACCGAAAATCACGCCAGATAATCCGCCGTGCGAAAAAACTGAATGAAAACGCTTATATAATAGTGACAGGTTGTTATGCACAGGTTGCCCCCGGTGATGTTGCAAAAATAGAGGGCGTAAACCTTGTTTTAGGCGCAAAAGAACGGGATAAGGTCATTGAACTTTTAAAAAAACACGAGGACGAAGTCTTTTTCTCACAGCGTGGTGATATTTCGCGCACACACGATTTTGAACCGCTTAGAATATCCGACTTTGAAAACCGCACAAGGGCATATATAAAGGTGCAGGAGGGCTGCAACCAATTCTGTTCTTACTGCATAATCCCCTATGCAAGAGGTCCGATAAGGAGCCGTGCGCTTTCAGATATTTTAGAAGAAACAAAGAGACTTTCGCTTGCAGGGTTTACCGAGGTGACTTATGTCGGAATACATATTGCCTCATACGGACTTGATTTAGGGGATACAAACCTTTCCGACCTGCTTTTGGCGGCTGATAAAATCGAGGGAATAAAACGCATTCGTTTAAGCTCTATCGAGCCGATGACGCTAAATGCGGACTTTATCAAAAAAATAAGCGGTGTGCAAAAGCTTTGCCATCACTTTCACCTGTCCCTTCAAAGCGGCTGTGACCGTACACTTAAGGCTATGAACAGACATTATGACACCGCTGCCTTCAGACATTCTGTTGAGCTTATAAGAAAGGCCTGGGAAGATGCAGCTATAACGACAGATGTGATCGTGGGATTTCCGGGAGAGACGGAAGAGGATTTCGNNTTCACCTGTCCCTTCAAAGCGGCTGCGATGAAACCTTAATGCGGATGAACCGCAAATATACAACAAACGATTATTACGGCATAGTTGAAGGCTTGCGCAAGCATTTCCCTGATGTTTCAATAACAACCGACATAATGGTAGGTTTTCCCGGCGAAACAGATGAGGAATTTTCAAAAACCTGCGCCTTTTTGAAAAAAGTATCTTTTTCAGGCGCTCATATATTCCAATATTCAAGACGGCGCGGAACACCTGCCGCAAGCTTTGAAAATCAGGTGCCAAGCGAGGAAAAAGCAAGGCGCAGCAAGATTGTAAAAGAGATTACCGACAAAACTCAGTCTGAGTTTATGCAAAAATTCATCGGAAAAGATGCCGATGTACTTTTTGAACAGCGCCGGGGCGAATACTTTGAAGGCAAAACCAATAATTATATGAATGTTTTGGTAAAGACAGAAAAGGATCTTTCGGGAGTATATAAAAAAGTTCACATAGAGCGCATAAAAAACAATTCATTTATAGGAAAAATAATCGAGGAGGATTAAATATGGCTGATGTTTTTTTTATAAAAATTGCAAACCT
>DMLG01000112.1 GCA_003453455.1 Clostridiales bacterium | reverse complement strand
GTGATGGGTGATGACTGGAAAGGGAAATTTGATTTTCTGAAAGATCAGTGCGATGTAATATATCTTCCAAGAACGCCCGAAATATCTTCAACTAAAATAAAACAAGATTTGAATATGCAGTAGATATAAAAAATATTAATACCATATCCATTGACTTTTATCCGCGAAAAGGGTATAATAATCCTGTTGATGGTTTTTACCTGAAATTGACTATAAAGGAGAATTTTTGGGTATGGCAAAAGAAGCTTTGGAAAAGGTTAGAAATGCAGAAAGCGAGGCTGCGGAAATTATCGCAAAGGCCGAGCGTGACGCATCAGAACTTTTAGCTCGTGCTGGTGAGGCGGCGCAAGAAAGATTAAAAGAGGTTGAAGCCCAAGAGGCGGATAAAATGCGCGAAAGCCTTGCGCAAGCAGAACTGGAAGCAGAAAAGGAATTTGAAGATTTTAAGGCAGAAGTCTTAAAAAAATGTGAAGACAGGCGCAAGGATATCCTTGCAGGCAGTGAAGAAATAATAGGCAGAATAATCGATGCAGTAAAAAAAGGGTGAACCCCTTTTATTACTGTTTTGATTTCTGCCATTTTTTAGTGGAAGAATTGGGGTGATAGATTGGCACTTACCAAAATGAAGAGATTAGAGATTGTGGGGTTAAATACTGAGCGCAAGCGCCTTATTGAGTATTTGCAAAGTTGTGGTATAGTGGATATTTCGGACAGTCGATATGACACATTAAAAAGCCGTGAAACAGCCGGCACAATTTCACAGCTTGAATCGAATATGGCACAGACGAAAACGGCAATAGAAATGCTACCAAATGATAAAGGCGGACTTTTTCCAAAAAGAACAGAGTTATCCGCCGAGCAGTACAAATTTGCAAATGGTGAAACCTCGCAAATGCTTGAACTTGTGCGTGACATTTTGCAGATAAAAAAGAATAAAGAAAAAAATAATGACGAGCTTTCGTCCTTGGAAATTGAGGAAAATGCTCTTTTAAACTTTATTTCGTTAGATGTTCCGATAGGTCTTAAACATACTCGGCGTACTTTGATAAAAACCGGTGTTGCAGAGGGCGAATGGGATAGTGAGAAGATTTGGCAAAAGCTGGAAGAAGCCGAGATAAATGCTGTATATTTTGAAATATTAAAGAGTACAAAACAGCAGACAATTTTATGGATTATGTATCTTCAAGAGGAAGAGGCAAAAATATCAAAATTTTTCGCCGAGATAAATTTTGTGCCTCCAAAAAATCTCGCAAATAGTGAGCCGAAAAAGAGGATTGAAGAGATCAAAGCGCGGAAAAAGGAAATTTTAGAAGACAATGAAGAGCTTTCAAAAAAACTTGCAGGATATGCGAAAAAGCGTGATGATTTGGAGCTTTTTTATGACAAAATGGCGATAAGATGCGATAAATACCATGCTTTGGAAAAAATCGGCATAAGCCAAAACGCATTTTTCATAAGCGGGTATATACCTGAGAAATATAGCAAGGATTTAGAGACGGAGATTTCAAAAAATTTTACGGCATCGATCGAAATTTCAGAGCCAAAAGAAGATGAAGATGTACCGTCGGCATTTTCAAATAATGCCTTTGTTGCGCCTGTTGAGGGTATAACGTCCGACTATTCAATGCCATCTAAAAATGACATTGACCCAAATCCGATTATGTCAGTATTTTACTATTTCTTCTTCGGAATGATGTTTTCCGATGCAGGATACGGATTGCTTTTAATGATAGTCTGCGGAATTTTGGGGTTTGGAAATGTGCTGGAAAAGAAAAAGAGGAATATGTTTAAAATGTTCTTCTATTGCGGAGTTTCCACCACCTTCTGGGGACTTATGTACGGAAGCTTTTTCGGGGATATGATTGCAACGGTTTCAAAAACCTTTGGAGAGGGAAAGCTTGCACTTTCACCGATACTTGTTGATCCTGTCCAGAAGCCTCTGCAAGTACTCATTATGAGCGTGGCTTTTGGAGCGGTGCATATCCTGACTGCACTTGCAATTAAGTTTTATATGACTTGGAAAAGCGGTGAAAAATGGGCAGCTGTATTTGACACAGGTTTTTGGATTTTGGTTATTTCGGGAATAGGTATTTTAGCGACCGGAACAGCCTTTAACATACCTGTTGTTACCCAAATCGGTAAATATATGGCAATCGGCGCTGCAATCGGACTTGTTTTAACGCAAGGGAGGAGCAGTAAAAATCCGATAATGAAGCTGTTAAACGGTATTTTAAGCCTTTACGATATAACAAGTATCGTAGGAGATGTACTCTCCTATTCAAGACTTATGGCGCTGGGACTTGCAACTGGCGTTATCGCATCGGTTGTAAATGTTTTAGGCTCGCTTGGCGGTAACAGTATTGTAGGACTTATAAGCTTTATCGCAATTTCAATATTCGGACATACGCTGAACTTTGCAATCAATATGCTTGGCGCATATGTGCATACTAACCGTTTGCAGTACGTCGAATTTTACCAAAAGTTTTATGAAGGCGGCGGAAGAAAATATAAACCGCTTAGCTTTAACACAAAATATTACAATTTTAAAAACGAAAGGAATGGAGATTATGTTTAATTTAGGAATGGTTTTTGCTTTGGCAGGAGTGGCTTTTGCAGTGTCACTTGCAGGTATGGGTTCATCAAAGGGAGTAGGTATTGCGTCTGAGGCGGCATCAGCCGTTGTTGCAGATGACCCGTCAAAGTTCGGAAAATTGCTCGTTTTGCAGCTGCTTCCCGGTACACAGGGACTTTACG
>DMLG01000087.1:12661-12977 GCA_003453455.1 Clostridiales bacterium | reverse complement strand
GGATGCTCAAAATTACCGAATATGCACAGCGTCTTATTGATGACCTTGACGATGTCGATTTTATCGACAGAGTAAAAACTCAACAGGTGAACTGGATAGGCAGGAGCGAAGGTGCAGAAGTGGAGTTCGGGCTCACAACCGGTGATAAGATAACGGTATATACCACAAGGTGCGATACTCTTTTTGGAGCTACATATGTCGTTTTATCACCTGAGCATGCCATGGTACAAAAGCTTTTGCCGCAGCTTCAAAATGCCGATGAAGTGAAAAAGTATATTGAAGATGCTGCTAAAAAGTCTGAATTTGAAAGAACAGA
>DMLG01000087.1:3173-12627 GCA_003453455.1 Clostridiales bacterium | reverse complement strand
GAACAGAACTTGCAAAGGATAAGACGGGTGCAAGACTTGAAGGAGTAAATGCAGTAAACCCCGTAACAGGCAAGGAAATTCCTGTATTTATCTCAGATTATGTGCTTGTTACCTATGGAACGGGAGCTATAATGGCAGTACCTGCGCACGACAGCAGGGACTGGGATTTTGCGAAAAAATTCAACCTGCCAATAATTGAGGTTGTAGCAGGCGGCGAAGATGTGCAAAAAGAGGCATATACCGATGTTTCAAGCGGAACTATGATAAATTCGGGCTTTTTGAACGGTCTTAGTGTTAAGGAAGCAATTCCTAAGATGATTAATTATCTTGAAGAAAAGGGCATAGGAACAAAAAAGGTAAACTTTAAGCTGCGCGATTGGGTATTTTCGCGTCAGAGATATTGGGGTGAGCCTATTCCGCTCGTTTACTGTGAAAAATGCGGTTGGGTGCCTGTTCCCGAGAGCGAGCTTCCGTTGGAGCTTCCTGAAATAGACACATTTGAGCCGGGCGAAAACGGTGAATCACCGCTTGCAAAGGCTACCGATTGGATAAATACAACCTGTCCGCACTGCGGAGGAAAGGCTGTCCGTGAAACGGACACGATGCCTCAATGGGCGGGTTCAAGCTGGTATTATTTGAGGTACACAGACCCCGACAATAAGGAGGCGCTTGCATCAAAAGAGGCACTTGATTACTGGACTCCTGTAAACTGGTATAACGGCGGTATGGAGCATACCACTCTGCACCTTTTATATTCAAGATTTTGGCATAAATTCCTTTATGACATCGGTGTTGTGCCCACAAAAGAGCCATATCAAAAGCGTACTTCACACGGTATGATTTTGGGTGAAAACGGTGAGAAGATGTCCAAATCAAGGGGAAATGTTGTAAATCCTGATGAAGTGGTTGACTTATACGGTGCAGACGCAGTTCGTACATTTGAAATGTTTATAGGTGCATTTGACCAGTCCACACCATGGTCGGATAAGGGATTAAAAGGCTGCTACAAATTCTTGGAGCGTGTATGGAATTTGCAGGATATGATATTAGACAGCGAAGACATTTCTAAGGATTTGGAAAAAGCTGTGCATAAAGCCATTATGAAGGTAAGCGATGACTATGAAAAGATGAAGTACAACACCGCTATCGCAACGCTTATGAGCCTTGTTAATGATTTTTATAAAAAGGGAAGCGTTACAAAGGGTGAATACAGGATTTTGATTATGCTTTTAAATCCGACAGCACCGCATATAACCGAGGAGCTTTGGGAAAAGTACGGAAATACGCCGCTTTTGGCGCTTACAAAATGGCCCGATTACGACAAATCCAAAACAATAGATGACGAAATTGAAATCGTAGTACAGATAAACGGGAAAATTAAGGATAAAATTACAGTTGCAAAGGATATTTCAAAAGAAGAACTTGAAAATTCTGCACGGCAGGCAGAAAGAGTAAAAGAAAGCCTTTCCGGCAAAGAGGTCATAAAGGTGATATGCGTGCCGGGCAAACTTGTAAATATTGTTGTAAAATAAGACATTACAAGACGGGCATTTGTCCGTCTTGATATTCGAGGAGGGAATAAAAATGGCAAAGGGTAATATTTCGGTCAATTCGGAAAATATTTTTCCTATCATTAAAAAATGGCTCTATTCTGACAAGGATATTTTTGTCAGAGAACTGGTATCTAACGGCTGTGACGCTATAACAAAAATCAAAAAGCTTGCAGGTATTGGAGAAGCCAAGCTTGATGAAAATGAACAGTTTAAAATAACAGTAACGGTTGATAAGAAGAAAAAACAGCTCATTTTTGAGGACAATGGAATAGGAATGACTAAGGACGAGGTAGAAAAATACATAACCGATATTGCTTTTTCGGGAGCTACCGAGTTTTTGGAGAAATATAAGGACGAAAATGACAAAACTGCGCAAATAATAGGTCATTTTGGCTTGGGCTTTTACTCAGCATTTATGCCAAGCGAAAAGGTGGAAATAGAAACACTTTCCTATAAGGACGGCGAAAAGGCTGTTTATTGGAGCTGTGACGGCAGTATGTCCTATGAAATTGAAGAAGGGAAAAGAACGGAGAGAGGAACAAAAATAATTCTTACAATAGCGGAGGACTCGAAGGAATTTTTGGAGGAATACACCATCCGCGAAGTCCTTTCAAAGTATTGCTCATTTGTCCCTGTTCCTGTCTATCTTGAAATAGCAGGAAAGGCAAAAGATAAGGACAAGGACGGAAATGAAATTCTCCCGTCTCCTATAAATGAGGTCACTCCGCTTTGGGTAAAGGCACCAAAAAATTGCACAGATGAAGATTACAAAGACTTTTACCGAAAGGTATTTTTGGACTTTTCAGAGCCGCTTTTCTGGATTCATCTTAATGTGGATTTTCCGTTTAACTTAAAGGGAATACTGTATTTCCCGAAGATAAATCATGAATTTTCAGCAAATGAGGGACAGATAAAGCTTTATAATAATCAGATATTTGTTGCGGACAATGTAAAAGAGGTAATCCCTGAATTTTTAATGCTTTTAAAAGGAGTTATAGACTGCCCTGACCTGCCCCTTAATGTATCAAGGAGCTTTTTGCAGAATGACGGGTATGTAAAGAAGATTTCAGCACATATCACAAAAAAGGTTGCAGACAAGTTAAAGGAGATTTATAACAAGCAACGCGAGGATTACGACCGCTACTGGGAGGACATAAATGTATTTATAAAATACGGCTGTATGCGTGATGAAAAGTTTTATGAAAAGGTTAAGGATTTTATTATTTATAAAAATCTTGACGGAAAACACATAACCCTTTCGGAATATCTTGAAGGCAAGGACAATAAGGACGTTTACTATGTTTCGGATGAAAACTTGCAGTCGCAGTATATAAATATGTTCCGTGCGCAAGGACTTGATGCCGTAATTTTGCCGTCTTTAATAGATACGCATTTCATATCCTTTATTGAAATGAAGGAAGAGGGCGTAAAATTTAAGAGAATAGATTCATCAGTTTCCGAGACTTCTGATAAAGATGCTAAAAAAGACGAGCAGGCAGATAGTAATATTATAGGTATTTTCAAAGATGCAATAGCAGATGACAGCTTAAAAATCGAGGTCGAACCGCTAAAATCGGAGGATATGCCTGCTGTTATACTGCTATCCGAGGAATCACGCAGAATGCAGGAAATGTACCGTTCTTACGGTCAGCAGTTTGCAGGTATGGGCGATATGTTCAAAGATGAGTTTACGCTTGTTTTAAACTCAAATAATCCGATTATTAAGAAGATATCAGAATTAAAGGACGGGGATAAAAACATAGTTGCAAAGCAGATTTTTGACCTGGCAATGTTATGTCATAAGCCGCTTGCTCCCGAAAAAATGACAGAGTTTATCAAAAGAAGTAATGAACTTATGCAAAGGCTTATATAGCAAAAAATATGCACCCGAAGGTGCATATTTTTTGCTATTTTAATTATTGTTCAAATATGCCTAAATTAACAGAGGTCTTTTCGGCAGAGTATAAGGTTGAATATTTAGCGCCTGATACATCTGCTGATATATACGGTCTTATTATGCGGATGGCATTAAATTTTCCTGAAAGAACAATACCGAAGTTATCGTTTACTGGGTTTTCTTCTTCATCTGTTTCTGTTGCGCAACCGCGTACAACAATGCGATTTGCAGTTATATCGTTAATACCGATCCCGCCTTGTTCAACGCTGTCGGAAATGAATATGTCTGACTCAGTAGAAACGCCGTTCAGTATCACATCATTGCATCGTATCATGGTGTTCCCCTCGGGAAGCTCGGTATAAGTTCCGGGAGTATCAATATAATTTTTTACAATGTTATCCATAACCTGCGCAAACTGTCCCCTTGATATATAATCTGCAGGAGAAAGATTTCCGTTTTCGTCGCCGTCCCAGCCTCCATTTGCCACAACGCCTGCTACAAAGACCTTTGCCCAATCAGCAACGGAAGAGCCGTCAGCATACTTATTAAGGCAACTTACATCATAAAGGCGTGAGTTTGCGGGGGTAAACACAGTATTCTCAGAAAAAGTCGCGGAATTGTCACGAACTACGGTGTATGGCGGCAACAGGTCAAATACCTGTGACAGAATTGTGAAACATTCCTGGAAGGTTATGTTGTTTTTGGGGTTCATACGCTTTTGGTCATCACCTGAAAATGCGCCCATAGCGTAAGCTTTTGAAAAAGCGGAATGATACCACATATCACTGGGAACATCTGAAAAATCGCTGATATCAGCCTCTTTGGAAGCTCCAAAAGCTCTTGTGATGATAGATGCCATTTCTGCGCGCGTTATGTTCGCATCCGGGCGAACTAAGCCGTCATCATATCCTGACAATATGCCGTTTGAAACGGCATTGGTTATCGCCTTGGCTGCCTGTTCATCGCTTGGCATATCCGGAAAATCTGCGGATACAGCTGCCGTAAACATCATACTAATTGCCAAAACGGCGGAAAAAAAACTAAATTTTTTCATTTAAAATCCTCCCAATTTGACTGCAAAATGCAGTATAATAGTACAAGATTATTATAGCATATAAGTAATAGCATGTCCAGTAATTTTTATCAATTATTTTTAAATAAGCATATCCTAAAAAGCAGTCTCATAGTATTAACTATGGGATTATTTTTATGGGAGGAAAGAAAATGGAGATAGAGAAAAAGAGCATAAATGTTGTAAAAACAGTTTATGAGGGTGATGTAAAATCAAGCGCTGAGGGAAGCATCATAGTTCCTGACGCAAAACCGGACATTTTAAAGGTTTCAGAGGTCACGGCAGAAGCGTACCTTCTTGAAAAGCAGATAGAGGACGGAAAAATTACCTTAAAAGGAAAAGTACGAATAAATATTTTATACATACCCGAGGGTGACAGCAAAAAACTTGAAAGCATTAACGGAACACTTGAATTTTGTGAGACCTTAAAACGAAGCGAATTTAAAGAAGACATGACGCTTTGTGCTTTTTGTGATGTGGAAAAAGTTATGTATAAGGTGCTCAATTCGCGTAAAATAGGCATAGAAACAAAAATTCTGATAGGGGTATCGGTTTTTACAAATGAAAATAAGGAAATGGTCAGCGATGTTCTGTCTGAAAGCGCGCAAATCAAAAATAAAGAGCTTACTATGACGGGTGCACAGCAGTATGATGAATTCAGCTTTTGCGTTGATGAGGAAATTGATTTCCCAAAGGGAAAAAAGGCTGTAAAGCTTTTAAAAGCGGATATGTCGATGCTTTCCAAGGAAAACCGCGCGCTTGACGGAAAATTTGTTGTAAAAGGAGCACTTGGTCTTGCTATTTTGTATAGCGACGAAGAAGGAAAATATAATCATCTTGACTGCGAAATTCCCTTTACCGAAGTTTTTGATGTTGCAGGGCTTTCTGAGGGGGAAGAATGCGAGGTGAGCTATGAAATCGGCGAAACGGCATATGAGCTTATAAATTCAGCGGAGGACACATCGGGTCTTAAAGTCAGAGCGGATGTAACTATGGGAATAAAGAGGGACGAAAAGGAGAATATATCCGTTATAAGCGATTGCTATTTTACCGATGCTGATTGTGATTTTTCGTATGAAGATATAAAAATACAGAGTGTTGCATCCCAGATAAAGTTTTCACAGGTTTTAAAGCAGCTTCTGAGCAAGGAGGAAAATGCGCCTGATATTGCAAGCGTTTACAGGGTGCAGGCAAAACCGTTTATAACTGCATCAAAAATACAAAACGGAAAACTTGATGTTTCAGGGAAGGTTCTCATATATGTTCTGTACCTGACAGATGATGAAGAAAATCCAATTGCCTCGATTAAGGAGGAAGTGCCGTTTAACTATGTGATTGACTGCGACGGAAACATTTCAGAGGACAATAAGATAATGCTCGGCGTAGAATGCGAACATATAAGTTATATTGTAAACTCAAAGGATTCGGTAGAAGTGCGGTGCGGACTTACGATTTCGGGGAAAATTATAAATATTTCAGATGAAAATATAATTTCGGATATTCAGGCAGAGCCAAGGGAGAATGAAAAAAACGGTATAGTAGTGTACTTTGTCAAGGAAGGCGATAGCTTGTGGGACATAGCGAAGCACTATCGAATAAAAACAGATAAAATTATTGAATCAAACAATTTGGATAGTGAATATTCGCCCTCTTGCGGAGAAAAACTTATCATTCCGTTATCATAATGCAAAAAACACAGCCGCTATTTGAGCTGTGTTTTTTGTGCTTAAAAAATGGTAAAATATATTGTTTTTTTTGCACAGTTATAGTATAATATACTATAATCATATTATGAGGTGAGATAAGGTGCTTTTTAAAAATATAGCATATGACATAAAATCGGTTATGGAAAGAGACCCTGCGGCAAGAAGCAAGGCTGAGGTGTTTTTTCTGTACCCCGGTGTTCGTGCGGTATTCTGGCATAGAGTAGCGCACTTTTTTTACCTCCATAACCTGAAATTTATTGCACGCTGGATTTCGCAGACAACGCGTTTTTGGACAGGAATTGAAATTCATCCGGGCGCTAAAATCGGTAAGGGACTATTTATCGACCACGGAATGGGCGTTGTAGTCGGAGAAACAGCAGTAATAGGTGATGATTGCACAATATATCAGGGCGTAACGCTGGGAGGCACGGGAACGGAAAAGGGAAAACGCCACCCAACTCTCGGCAATAATGTTATGGTAGGCTGCGGTGCGAAAATTTTAGGACCTTTTACTGTGGGGGATAATTCAAAAATTGCGGCAGGCGCTGTTGTTTTGTCGGAGGTGCCGCCAAATTCTACCTGTGTTGGTGTCCCTGCAAGGATTGTAAAATTAGAAGGTGTGCGCGTAGAGTGCGACTTGGATCAGGTAACGGTGCCGGACCCTATCTCATCACAGCTGTGCACTTTGTCGGTTCATATTAAAAAGCTTGAAAAGAAAATAGAGGAACTGCAAAACTATTCGGAGGAAGCAAAAAAATGAGAATTTATAACACAATGACGCGAAAAAAACAGGAATTTGTGCCGATGACAGAAGGCGAAGTGAAGATGTATTCCTGCGGTCCTACCGTTTATGACTATTTTCATATAGGCAACGCAAGACCGTTTATAATTTTTGATACTTTAAGAAGATACCTGGAATATTTGGGGTATAAAGTTACTTTTGTTCAGAATTTCACCGATATTGATGATAAAATGATAAACCGCGCAAATAAAGAGGGCATAACAGTAAAGGAACTTGGAGAACGGTTTATAGCGGAGTATTTTAAGGATGCGGAGGCGCTTGGGATAAAGCGTGCCACAATTCACCCCAAAGCTACCGAAAATATTGACGCAATAATTGATGTCGTAAAGCGCCTTGAAGATTTGGGATATGCCTATAATATAGACGGCAATGTCTATTTCAGAACAAAGAAATTCAAAGAATACGGAAAACTTTCGCATCAGCCGCTTGATGAGCTTGAAGCGGGTGCAAGAATTGATATAAATGAGGGCAAGGAAGACCCTATGGACTTTGCGCTCTGGAAGGCGCAAAAGCCGGGCGAGCCTGCATGGGAAAGCCCTTGGGGAATGGGCAGACCCGGTTGGCATATCGAATGCTCTGCTATGGTAAATAAATATTTGGGTAACACGATAGATATCCATTCGGGAGGAAAGGACCTGATTTTTCCGCATCATGAGAATGAAATTGCACAGTCAGAGTGTGCAAACGGCTGCGAATTTGCACATTTTTGGATGCACAATGGGTATATAAATATTGATAACAGAAAAATGAGCAAATCCTTGGGTAATTTCTTCACAATCCGTGAGATTACGGAAAAATATGACCCGCAGGTTGTGAGATTTTTTATGCTGTCTGCACATTACAGGAGCCCTGTGAATTTCAGCGATGCACTTATGGCACAGGCACAATCTGCTATGGAGAGGGTATATAACTGTATAGAAAATCTCGAATTTTTGAAAAACAGCGCAGAGGATAGAGAGCCTTGCGGTGAAGAGTTGCTCCTTTTGGAGGATATAGAAAAAGCAAAAAAACGCTTTTTGGACTCAATGGATGATGATTTAAATACTGCTGATGCGATTTCAGCAATTTTTGATATAGTTTCATCCGCAAATAAGCATATTAAGGAAAACGGAGAAAATTCCCACGAGGTAATAGAAAAAACCTTGTCGCAGATAGCAGAGCTCGGGGGAGTTTTGGGACTTTTTGAAAAGCGTGAACAGGAGGCATCAAGGGAGATTGAAGAGCTTATTAAAAAGAGGGATGAGGCAAGAAAAGCAAAAAATTATCAGGAGGCAGACCGTATTCGCGACGAACTTAAAGCTAAAAATATTGAGCTTAAAGATACGCCGACAGGTGTCAAATGGTCGTATATCAAATGATGAAAAAACCTTCTGAATATACGCCGCTTGTGCTTGCATACATAGGCGACGCCGTTTATGAGGCATACACAAGAAAAAGGATTTTGATGCAAAATCCGGATATGCCTGCGCACAAGCTGCATATGGAAAATATAAAATATGTAAAGGCAAAAGCTCAAAGCAAGAGCATTTCTGCAATAGAGCCGCTTCTTACCGAGGAGGAAATGACAGTTTTTAAGCGCGGAAGAAATGCAAAATCCAAAATGGCTCCTAAAAATGCCGACATTTTGGATTACCGCCGTGCAACAGGACTTGAAGCACTTTTCGGATATCTTCATCTTGGCGGAAAAAGCGAGAGGCTTGCAGAGCTTATGGAGCTGGCGTTTAATAACGCCAATAATGGAATTACGGAGTGAATGAGATGGACAAGAAAAGAAAAACAGAACTTGCAATTATTGCAAACAGGGTGAGAAAAAGCGCACTTACAGGTATTTATAATGCAAAATCAGGACACCCGGGAGGCTCGCTTTCGATAGCAGACCTTTTAACATACCTTTATATGGAGGTTATGAGGGTTGACGCAAAAAATCCTAAAAATCCTGACCGCGACAGATTAGTGTTGTCAAAAGGGCATACCTGCCCCGCACTTTACGGAATACTTGCGATTAGCGGCTTTTTCCCGGAAGAGGACATAAAAACTTTAAGGCGCGCGGACAGTTACTTGCAGGGACATCCTGATATGAATAAAGTGCCTGGCGTTGATATGTCAACAGGCTCCCTGGGACAAGGCGTATCGGCAGCAGGCGGAATGGCGCTTGCGGCAAAGCTTGACAAGAAGGATTACCGCGTGTATGCGATTTTGGGTGACGGCGAGCTTGAAGAGGGACAGGTTTGGGAGCAGGCAATGTTTGCAGCTCATTATAAGCTGGACAACCTTACAATTTTTGTGGATAACAACGGACTTCAAATAGACGGCGATATAGATGAGGTGATGAGTCCCAATCCCATTGACAAAAAGTTTGAGAGCTTTGGCTGGAATGTGGTTTTAGCGGATGCGCACGATTTTGACTCATTAGAAAATGCAGTA
>DMLG01000087.1:0-3024 GCA_003453455.1 Clostridiales bacterium | reverse complement strand
ATGGCACGGCTCGGCACCGAATGAAGATGAGTATAACAGGGCGATAGCAGAACTTGACGAAAAAATAAAGGACTTGGAGGCGAATTTATAATGGCAAAAAGAGCAACGAGGGAGTCATATGGAATAGCACTCCAAGAGTATGGAAAAGATGAAAGAATTGTCGTTTTGGATGCTGACCTTTCAAAATCGACAAAAACAGATATGTTCAAAAAACTATACCCTGAACGATTTATAAATATGGGTATTGCAGAAGGAAATATGATGAGTGTTGCGGCAGGGCTTGCGGCTTCAGGGAAAATTGTTTTCGCATCAAGCTTTGCGATGTTTGCGGCAGGCAGGGCATTTGAGCAAATCAGAAATTCCATAGGTTATACGAGGCTCAATGTCAAAATCGGCGCAACACACGCCGGAATTTCTGTAGGAGAGGACGGAGGCTCGCACCAATGCCTTGAAGATATTGCGCTTATGCGTACAATTCCTGATATGGTAATAATAAATCCTGCTGATGATATGGAAGCACAGCAGGCGGTAAAAGCGGCAATAGACCATGAAGGACCTGTATATTTGAGATTTGCGCGTCTTGCCACAGAGGATGTAAATCCGGACGGTTATAAATTTGAGCTTGGCAAGGGTGTAGAGCTAAAAAGCGGAAAAGATGTCACAATAATCGCAACAGGACTCATGGTTGAAAAAGCCTTAGATGCTGCAAAAATAATTGAAAGCGAAGGAATATCGGCAAGAGTGGTAAATATCCATACTATTAAGCCTATTGACAAGGAGATTATAATAAAGGCGTCAAAGGAAACGGGCGCTATTGTAACGGTTGAGGAACATTCGGTGTACGGTGGATTAGGAAGCGCAGTTGCGGAGGTTGTATGCGAAAATGCACCTTGTCCCGTAAAAATTATCGGTACCGAAAAGTTCGGCATATCTGGAAAACCTGCCGATTTATTTGAAATTTACGGTCTTACGGCAGAAAATATAGCAAATAAGGCAAAAGAATTGGTGAAGAATAAATAAAATAGGGGGATTTGTTATGAAATTTCTTAAATATTTTCTTTGCATCACAATTTTTCTTAGCTCAATAAGCATAGTTTATGCAGCAGACGACAGAGGAATAACCGAGGCGCTAACCATAGTAAAGGAAAGAATTGATACATCGGCATATGAGAATTTTGAGAGTAGTTTCTATAAAGATGATGATGGAGTTACATCCTATTCCTTTGACTGGACCAATGAAGGCGACAGCTATGCAGGTCTTTATATCACATATAAAGATGGCATTATTACGAATTATTCAAGGTATGATTACCGTGACGATGAGACGGCAGGAAAGTTTTCTCTTACAGATGAAGAAGCAAAGAGCATAGCAGGTGAATTTTTGAAGAAAATAAATCCCTCCATTTGCGAAAATATAGTAATGGAAACAGAGGAAAATCAATCAATACATTATGATGCGTATAATATAAAGCTTTACCGCATAGAAAACGGAATACCTGTTTTGGGTGAGTACGGAAATATTGAAGTATCAAAGCAAAGACATGAAGTTTCGCATTTTTATATAAATTATGCAAGCGGCATCAACTTTAAGCCTTTGGAAAAGATAATAGGCGCAGAAGATGCAAAAAAAGCATATATGGAATTAATTCCGGCTTCTCTCAGGTATAAGTATAAAGCGGACTATGATAAAAAAGAGATAAGCGCATATATAGAGTATGCGTCAAAGGACGGAACATCCGTAATCAATGCATATGACGGCACGCTTTATAAGGCGGAAAACGGCGACCGCTATTTGTATAACTCCCTTGAAGAAAAGAGTATGGCAAGTGACAGTGATGGAGGTTTTTCTCCTGCTGAGCTTTCTGAGATAGAAAAAATTGCAGGACTTTTAACAGAGGCTCAGGCAGAAAATAAAGCACGGGAAAATAAAATAATAGGTATTTCCAAGGATTTTGAAAAAAATCATGCCTCCTTTAACAGAAACCGATTTAATAAAGACGAGTATGTTTACAATTTCAGTTTTAGCACAAAAGCGGATTATATAGGCGTAAATGTTGATGCAAAAACAGGTGAAATTCTGAGCTTTTATAAGTCTGTTTCCAAGGATTTTGAGGATAAACAAAACCGGAAAAAGGAAGAAGAGCTTGCAAAAAGTGCTTTTATAGCATTTGCAGGGGATAAGGCGTCCGAGTTCCATATGGAAGAATCAGAATATGACGGAGCAGTGAGCTTTGTACGAACAGTTAATGGACTTGATGTTGCAGGAGACGGAGCATATTTTGAATTTGACGGCGAAGATAATATAATAGGCTATAACTTGTCATATACAAAAGGTGTGGAGTTCCCTTCTCCGAACGGCGTGATTTCCAAAGATGCGGCGGCGGAATATGCGTTTGATGCAGTAGGCTTTGAGCTTGGCTATTCCATAAACTATGAGGACAAAACAGCACAGCCTGTTTATTATGTGGGCAATGGCGCAGAAATGAAATCCTTTACCATGAACCCGTTTACAGGTCACATTACCGACTATAAGGGCGACGATTTAGAAAAGCCTAAAAAAATAACCTATTCAGATATAGACGGACATTACGGAAAAGCAGCATTTTTGAGCCTTGCACAGTATGGAATAGGTATAGAAGGCGGAGAATTAAAGCCTTATGAGCCTATAACACAGGCAGAATATCTCACACTTTTAAATAAGGCATTCGGCTATGATGCGGAAATTAACGAGATTTATAAGAGAATGATTGGTGAAGGCGTGATTTCCCCAGAGGAAAGAGCGGATAACAGCGTTTTGACAAGAGAAAATGCCGCAATATTTATGATACGCGAGATGGGTGCAGAGGAATACGCAAAGTATAACGATATTTTTGCACAACCTTTTAACGATGTAACAGAGAATAAAGGATATGTCGCAATTCTGAAAGCTAAGGGAATAATAAAGGGCGCAGGCGACGGTAGTTTTTATCCTAAGAGTACGGTAACGCGCGGTGATGCACTCATTATGATTTATAACTATTTTAC
>DMLG01000113.1:6278-10657 GCA_003453455.1 Clostridiales bacterium | reverse complement strand
AAAAACACCTCTTTGGAAACAGCTGTTGATAGCCTTTTTGTAAAGGTCGATAAGGCGCATAAAAACGGTGCGAATATTATAATTTTATCAGACCGCGGAGTTGACGAAAATCATATTGCAATACCGTCGCTTTTAGCGGTTTCGGCGTTAGAACAGTACCTTATAAGAACGAAAAAGCGTACAAGCATTTCCATTATTTTGGAAAGTGCGGAGCCTCGTGATGTGCATCACTTTGCACTCCTTTTGGGCTATGGCGCAAGAGCGGTAAATCCGTACCTTGCAGATGAGGCAATTTATGAACTGATTGAAAAAGGCAAGCTTAATAAAGATTTGCATGTTGCAATAGATGACTATAATAAAGCAATTTTAAACGGAATAGTAAAAATTGCGTCAAAAATGGGTATTTCCACAATCCGCTCATACCAATCTGCACAGATTTTTGAGGCGATAGGAATAGATAAATCTACTATTGATAAGTATTTTACCAACACGGTAAGCCGAATTGGCGGTATAGGAATTAAAGAAATCGGCGAATCTGTCGAATGGCTTCATTCTCACGCTTTTGACCAGCTTGGCTTAGGAGTTGACACAAGCTTAGAGAGCACGGGAGAGCATAAATTAAGGAGCGGTGCGGAAAAGTACGACCATATGTATAATCCGGAAACAATAGTTGCTCTTCAAAAAGCCACAAGGCTTGGCGATTATAATCTGTTTAAAGAATATACAAAAATGGTTGATGATGAAACAAAGCCGCATACGCTCCGAGGGCTTTTGGAATTTGCCTTTGATACGGCAAATCCGATACCCGTTGAGCAGGTTGAATCCGTAGAAAGTATTGTAAAGCGTTTTAAAACAGGCGCTATGTCTTATGGCTCAATATCGCAGGAGGCGCACGAATGTCTTGCCAAAGCGATGAATAAAATAGGCGGAAAGTCAAATTCAGGTGAGGGCGGAGAACTTCCTGAAAGACTTTGCTCCGACCTTTCAAGTGCTATTAAGCAGGTTGCATCGGGAAGGTTTGGCGTAACAAGCGAATACTTAATGAGCGCAAAGGAAATTCAGATAAAAATGGCACAGGGAGCAAAACCCGGTGAGGGCGGACATCTGCCGGGCAAAAAGGTGTATCCATGGATTGCAAAAACGAGATATTCAACTCCCGGGGTATCCTTAATTTCACCGCCTCCGCATCACGATATTTATTCTATCGAGGACTTGGCACAGCTTATTTATGACCTGAAAAATGCAAACAGAAATGCACGAATTTCGGTAAAGCTTGTGTCGGAGGCAGGGGTAGGCACGATTGCCGCAGGTGTTGCCAAGGCCGGCGCACAGGTAATACTTGTGTCCGGTTATGACGGCGGAACCGGCGCTGCACCGAAAAGCTCAATTCATAATGCGGGACTTCCTTGGGAATTAGGACTCTCAGAAACGCATCAGACGCTTATCCAAAACGGGTTAAGGTCAAAAGTGGTAATTGAAACTGACGGAAAACTTATGAGCGGCAGAGATGTTGCTATTGCGTGTCTTTTGGGTGCAGAGGAATTCGGTTTTGCGACAGCGCCACTTGTTACAATGGGCTGTGTGATGATGCGCGTCTGCAATCTTGATACCTGTCCTATGGGTATTGCTACGCAAAATCCCGAGCTTCGCAAGCATTTCTGCGGAAAACCTGAATATATTGTGAATTTTATGTACTTTATAGCAGAAGAGTTTCGCGAAATTATGGCAAAGTTAGGTATAAGAACGGTCGGTGAAATGGTTGGGCATACTGAGTTTTTGCGAGTGCGCAAAAATAACACAACGCCTATGGCAAGTCTTATTGATATGAGCAAAATTTTGTGTCAAAGCGCAGTTTGCGGCAAAACGCACTTTGATAAAGCCGATATTTATGATTTTAAGCTTGAAAATACCATTGACGAGAGAATACTTTTAAAGAATTTTGAAAAATCCTTGAAAACAGGCAAAAAATCGCAAACGGAAATTCGTGTTACAAGCACAGACAGGTCAGTAGGCACGATTTTAGGCTCGGAAATTACAAAGAATTTCAAAAACACTTTGCCCGATGACACCTTCTTGGTAAACTGCACGGGCGGAGGCGGTCAGTCCTTTGGTGCATTTATCCCAAAAGGTCTTACAATCAAACTTTGCGGTGACTCCAATGACTATTTCGGCAAAGGCTTATCAGGCGGAAAACTTATTGTTTATCCGCCGGAAGAAAGCACTTTTAAGGCGGAGGAAACCATAATTATCGGAAATGTTGCACTATATGGCGCAACAAGCGGAAAGGCCTTTATAAACGGCGTAGCAGGTGAGCGGTTTTGCGTTAGAAATTCAGGCGCTGTTGCCGTTTGCGAGGGTGTGGGCGACCACGGACTTGAATATATGACAGGCGGAATGGCGCTGATTTTAGGAAAAACCGGCAAAAACTTTGCCGCAGGTATGAGCGGCGGTGTTGCCTATGTTTATGACCCAAATCACAGTCTTTACAAGAAAATCAACAAAGCTTTGGTAGATGTTGATGAAGTACGAAAGACTTGCGATAAAGAGCAAATAAAAGCCTTGATTTTAGAACATTATGAGGCTACAACCTCAAAAAAAGCAAAAGAAATTTTAGATAATTTTGAAGAAGAAATAAGCAGCTTTAAGGTTGTAATACCTCGTGACTATAAAAAGATACTTGAAGAGATTTCAAAAAACAAGGCAAATGGTATGACAGATGAAGATGCGGAAATTGAAGCATTTTACAGCGTTACAAGGGAGGTGATATAAAATGGGAAAAATTACGGGTTTTATGGAATATGAGCGAAATGAGAAAAAGCGTATTGCGCCACTTGACAGAATAAAAAATTTTAACGAGTTTTATATCCCCTTGGCAGACAGCGAACGAAAAGAGCAGGCGGCAAGGTGTATGAACTGCGGCGTTCCGTTTTGTCAGTCAGGTATGGTTTTAGGCGGAATGATGACAGGCTGTCCTTTAAACAATCTTATCCCCGAATGGAATGACGCTGTTTACAATGATAATCTTGAAAATGCACTGTCAAGGCTTTTAAAAACAAATAATTTCCCTGAATTTACAGGCAGAGTTTGTCCTGCACTTTGTGAGGCGGCGTGTGTGAACGGAAGGATTGGGAAAAGCGTAACTTGTCACGATAACGAGCTTTATATAATTGAAACGGCATACAAAAAGGGACTTATAAAGCCAAGCCCGCCAAAAATTCGGAGCGGAAAAAGGGTTGCTGTAATCGGCTCAGGGCCGTCAGGACTTGCAACAGCAGATTGCCTTAATAAAAGAGGACACTTGGTTACTGTTTTTGAAAAAAATGACAGAGCTGGCGGACTTTTAATGTACGGCATACCGAATATGAAACTCGATAAATCGGTTATTGAACGCAAAATTGCCATAATGCGCGAGGAGGGCATAGAATTTAAGGTAAATTCTGATGTTGGAAATACAGTAGATGCAAAGGAAATTATCAAAAATTATGATGCTGTTATACTGTGCTGCGGTGCCAATGAGCCACGGGATATTAAGGCGGAAGGACGCTGTTGTGATGGGATTTATTTTGCTGTCGATTTTCTCACAGCCAACACAAAAAGCCTGTTAAATTCAGGCTTTGCCGATAAAAAGTATTATAACACAAAGGATAAAAATGTCGTCATAGTAGGCGGCGGAGATACCGGAAATGACTGCGTAGGGACTTGTATAAGGCGTGGTGCAAAATCGGTAATTCAGCTTGAAATGATGCCAAAACCGCCGATTGAAAGAGCAGAAAATAACGCTTGGCCGGAATTTCCTAAAATTTTAAAAACCGATTATGGACAGGAGGAGGCAATCGCTGTTTTCGGAGAAGACCCCAGAATTTATCAGACTACCGTAAAGGAAGTTATCTCTGAAAAGGGCATATTAAAGGCAATTAAAACGGTACAGGTTGAATTTACAGACGGAAAACTTACTGAAATTGAAAATTCCGAAAAAGTCATTGACGCCGATATTATGATTATTGCAGCAGGTTTTTTAGGTACTAAAAAATATCTTCCCGAAGCGTTAGGTGTGGAATTAACCGATAGAAATGTTGTAAAAACCGATGAAAACAAGTTTGCAACAAATGTCAAAAAGATTTTCACGGCAGGAGATATGCACATAGGTCAGTCCTTGGTAGTAAGAGCGATAGCAGAGGGCAGAAAATGTGCAAAGGAAGTCGACAAGTTTTTAATGGGTTATACAAATATGATTTGACGGAGGATAGAATTATGAACACAAAATACATTTTTGTAACAGGCGGGGTTGTTTCAGGGCTTGGTAAAGGTATTACTGCGGCATCGCTTGGAAGACTTTTAAAATCAAGGGGTCTTAAAGTTGCGGCACAAAAGCTCGACCC
>DMLG01000113.1:0-6194 GCA_003453455.1 Clostridiales bacterium | reverse complement strand
GCTGAAACAGATCTTGATTTGGGACATTATGAGCGATTTATTGATGAGGATTTAAACAAATACTCAAACCTCACAACAGGAAAGGTTTATTGGAATGTTTTAAATAAAGAGCGAAAGGGCGAGTATTTAGGGCAGACGGTTCAGGTAATACCGCATATCACAAACGAGATAAAGGAATTTATCTATAAGGTCGGAAGAAAGACAAATGCCGATGTTGTAATAACTGAAATCGGCGGCACAACCGGAGATATTGAGAGTCAGCCGTATTTGGAGGCGATACGGCAGGTGGGGCTTGAAATAGGGAGCGAAAATTCGCTTTATATTCATGTAACGCTTGTTCCGTTTTTGAGCGGAAGTGAAGAGCATAAGTCAAAACCCACTCAGCACTCTGTAAAGGAATTGCAGGGGATGGGGATAAAGCCTGATATTATCGTTTTAAGATGCGACAGACCTTTGGAAAAATCAATTTTTGATAAAATCGCACTATTTTGTAATGTAAAACCCGATTGCGTCATTGAAAATCTGACAATTCCTGTGCTTTATGAGGCACCTATGATGCTTGAAAAGCATAATTTTTCGGAAATTGTATGCCGTGAGCTGAATATTACTGCAAATAAGCCCGATATGACCGAATGGAATGATATGCTTAAAAAGATTGAGAGTAGGGACAAGATTGTAAAAATAGCATTAGTCGGGAAATATGTAAGTTTGCACGATGCATATTTGTCGGTTGCAGAAGCTCTAAGACACGCAGGGTATGATTACGGCACTAAAATCGACATAAAATGGATAGACAGTGAAACGGTAACAGACGAAAACGCAAAAGAGGTATTGGGAGATTGCAGCGGAATTCTTGTTCCGGGCGGATTTGGCAATAGGGGCATAGAAGGTAAAATTTCTGCCTGTAAATTTGCAAGGGAGAATAATATTCCGTATCTTGGTATATGCCTTGGTATGCAGGTTGCGGTTATTGAATTTGCAAGAAATGTGTGTGGAATTTCAGACGCGTCATCCGGTGAATTTGAACAGACGGAAAATAAGGTCATAGACTTTATGGAGGATCAATATGAGGGACGGCAAAAGGGCGGAACATTGCGGCTTGGCGCATATCCTTGCAAAATCAGGAAGGGTACAATGATGGAAAGGTGCTACAAAACGGATATGATTTCCGAGCGTCATCGCCACAGATATGAGTTCAATAATAAATATGCAAATCTGTTTGTTACAAAAGGGCTTTTAATAAGCGGTACATCGCCTGATGAAAAAATCGTGGAAACAGTTGAAATTCCTAAAAATTGTTTTTTTGTTGGCGTACAGTTTCATCCTGAATTCAAATCACGCCCCAATAAGCCGCATCCGCTTTTTAAGGGCTTTATAAAAGCGGCGCTTAGCAGGAAATAGTCATTGTTATATTCCCGTTTTCGAGAACAAATTGTATAAAAAACAACATTTTACGATAAAATCGCTCTTGAAGTCCTATAATTCCTATGATATAATAGGTATTATAAAGGATGGTGTTAATTATGATTACAACCCGTGGACGATATGCACTTCGTATGATGGTAGACCTTGCTGAGCATCAGGAGTCAGGCTTTGTATCACTTAAAGAAATAGCGAAGAGGCAGGACATTTCAAGAAAGTATCTGGAACAAATTATCCCTATGCTGAACAGGGCATCACTATTGCAAACATCTCGAGGCTCCGGCGGCGGATACAAGCTTATCAAAGCTCCGAAGGATTATACGGTAGGTGAGATACTGCGGGCTGCGGAAGGCAGTATGGCACCCGTTTCCTGCTTGGAGGGTGAAATCAACACTTGTCCGAGATGCATAGAGTGTGCCACGCTTTTTGTTTGGCAGGGATTAAAAGAACTTGAAGAAGATTACTTGAATGGAATAACACTTCAGGATATCATTGATAAACAAGCCCAAAATGCAGGAAATGACTATAATATTTAGCTGTTTAGGAGGCTAAAAAAGTGCCTCCTAAAAATTTTTTCAAATAAATCTTATAAAACCTATTGACAAAGTAGGAAATATATGTTATAGTATGCTCATCAAGCGAAAAAGGAGGCACGAAAATATGAGAAATTATTTTGAAATACTTGTTCGTGCAAATTTCCGTTTCGGTCGAATGTGCCGATGTTATAAATAAAAAAATCTTATAACAAAACACAATTGATTGAAAGGGAAGAATAAAAATGAGTAACTATAAATTTGAAACGATACAAATTCACGCAGGACAGGAACAGCCTGACCCGGCAACAGACGCAAGGGCAGTACCGATTTATGCGACGACCTCCTATGTTTTTAAGGATTCTAATCAGGCAGCAGGAAGATTTGGACTTACAGAAGGGGGAAATATCTACACAAGACTTATGAACCCTACTTCTGATGTTTTTGAACAAAGAATAGCAGCGTTAGAAGGGGGAGCTGCCGCGCTTTCTGTTGCAACAGGCTCCGCTGCAATTTCCTATGCCATTCAGAATATCGCAACAGCAGGCGATCATATCGTATCCTCTGTAAATGTCTATGGTGGAACACATAATCTTTTAGCAAATACATTAAAGGAACAAGGACTTTCTACAACCTTTGTCAATCCCGAAAATCCCGAAAATTTTGAAAAAGCAATTAAGCCCAACACGAAGCTTTTGTATGCCGAAACGCTGGGTAATCCAAATTCAAATGTTATCGATTTAAAGGCTATCTCGGATATTGCACATAAGCACGGCATACCATTTATTGTCGATAATACCTTTGCTACCCCATATCTCCTCCGCCCGATTGAGTTCGGTGCGGATGTAGTTGTTCATTCTGCGACAAAATTTATCGGCGGTCACGGAACAGTAATGGGCGGCGTTATTATTGACAGCGGCAAATTCGATTGGGCGCAAAATGATAAATTTCCGGGGCTAACAAAACCAAATCCGTCATATCACGGCGTTGTATTCACGGAGGCGGTGGGAAATCTTGCTTATATTATTAAAATAAGAACAACGCTTCTGCGTGACCAAGGGGCGACAATTTCGCCGTTTAATTCATTCCTTTTATTGCAGGGACTTGAAACTCTTTCACTTCGTGTTGAGCGTCATACAGAAAACGCCTTAAAGGTTGTTGACTTTTTGAAAAATCATCAACAAGTAGCAAGGGTAAATCACCCGTCGCTTGCAGAGGGAAGAGCAAAAGACCTCTATAACGAGTATTTCCCAAATGGCGCTGCTTCAATATTCACTTTTGAAGTAAAAGGAACGGCGGAGGATGCCAAGAAATTTACTGAAAGCTTAAAGCTTTTCTCGCTTTTAGCAAATGTTGCCGATGTTAAATCACTTGTTATCCACCCCGCGTCAACTACACACAGTCAGCTTAGCGAAGAAGAATTGCTAAAATCGGGAATTACACCCACAACTGTGCGTCTTTCAATAGGAACAGAGCATATTGATGATATTATCGACGATTTGGAGCAAGGCTTCAATGCAATAAAATAAAGTGAAAAATTGAAAGGAAGGATAATTATGTCAAATATTTATAAATCAGCAGACCAACTAATAGGAAAAACTCCGCTTTTGGAGCTTACACACATTGAAAAGAAATACGGTTTAAAGGCAAAAATCATTGCAAAGCTGGAATACTTTAATCCGGCAGGTTCTGTAAAGGACAGGATTGCAAAGGCAATGATTGACGATGCAGAAAAAGCAGGAAAACTTGTAGAAGGTTCTGTTATCATTGAGCCGACGAGCGGTAATACAGGCATCGGTCTTGCCTCTGTTGCAGCAGCAAGAGGTTACCGCATAATTTTGACAATGCCTGAAACAATGTCGGTTGAAAGACGCCAGCTTATAAAAGCATACGGTGCGGAAATCGTATTAACAGAGGGCGCAAAGGGAATGAAAGGTGCTATTGCAAAGGCTGAGGAGCTTGCAAAGGAAATCCCGAACAGTTTTATCCCGGGACAGTTTGTAAATCCTGCTAATCCGACAGCACACAGAGAAACTACGGGTCCTGAAATTTATGAAGATACCGACGGGAAGATTGATTACTTTGTCGCAGGAGTTGGTACCGGCGGAACGGTTACAGGTGTTGGCGAGTACTTAAAATCAAAAAATTCTGACATAAAAGTTATTGCGGTTGAGCCTGCTACATCAGCCGTACTTTCAACAGGTGTTGCAGGACCGCATAAAATTCAAGGAATTGGTGCCGGCTTTGTTCCGGAGGTATTAAATACAAATGTTTATGATGAGATAATTCCTGTTGCCAATGAAGATGCATTTGCCGCGGGAAAAGAAATAGGCAGAAGTGAGGGTGTTTTGGTAGGAATTTCATCAGGAGCTGCGGCATTTGCGGCAATAGAGCTTGCAAAGCGTCCGGAAAATGAAGGAAAAACAATAGTTGTTCTTTTGCCTGATACAGGCGACAGATATCTTTCAACACCGCTATTTGCAGACTAAAATAGACATTACGCAGGAATAAAGGCATTTAATGTTTCTTTTACTGGTGGTTATGACTAAAATCACAAATCCTTTGTGAATATCATTATATCACTAACATTGCAGTCAAGAATATTACATAAATCATTTAAGGTTACCGTGGTAATAGGTTTGTTATGCTTTAATCTGTCAAGAAGACCACGACTTATGTTATATTTGGTTATTAGTTTATATGTCGATATTCCTTTTTGTTTCAAAGTATTATAGAATGGCTCGTATGAAATCATTATCATCACCCTATTCAATAATAAAATATACTTTTATTATTGACAATTGCCGATATATAGGGTATAATTACTTAAAGAAGATAATGGAGGGATACGATGCATTTAAAACTTGAACTATTAAAGGGCGCAATTTTTGAAGCTATTACAAGAGGACTTAGTTATGCAGAGATTGATGCGAATAAAATTGCGGACACAATGGCAATTAAGGCATTATCGGAAATACAACAAATTTTAAGCGATGAAGAAAAGTCGGATTTTGAGATAGTAGATGAAATAGTTAATGTTTTTGAAAAGTATAACCTTGATTTTGGCGGTTGTCACGATTTTGGATGAAAAAAGTTGACTGCATAGTTACAGTCAACTTTTTTGTTGTAAGGATAAGACAGTAATCTCGATTTCGTTGCCCTTGCGGTCAGCAATAATATGCATACCTTCGGAAATTGTGTTCCTTAATGAAAAATCTGCAAGTTTATCTTCAACAAGGGTTTGAATTGCGCGTTTTAATGGTCTTGCGCCGTATTTTATATCAAAGCCTTTTTCAAGAATAAGCGTTTTTGCATTTTCGGTAATCTCTATTTTCGCACCCTTTTGCGCCATTCTTTCGGTAATATCCAAAAGCATAAGGTCAACAATTCTTTTAAGTTCGTCTTTTGTAAGAGGCGAGAAGGTCACAACTTCATCAATTCTGTTTAAGAATTCAGGACGGAAACGCTCTTTCAAACTCTTTTCAACATTATTTTTAAGAGTTACCGCGCTGTCTGAGTTAAAGCCTATTGATGCAGAGTCAAACTCCGAGCCTGCGTTGGTAGTCATAATTATAATTGTGTTTTCAAAATTGACAATTTTGCCGTGGCTGTCCGAAACTCTGCCGTCATCTAAAATCTGTAAGAAAAGATTAAAGATTTCGGGATGTGCTTTCTCAATTTCATCAAGCAAAATTACCGAGTATGGCTTTCTTCTGACCTTTTCGGTAAGCTGTCCTGCCTCGTCATAACCAACATATCCGGGAGGTGAGCCAATTAGCTTTGAAACGGAATGTTTTTCCATAAATTCCGACATATCAAAGCGTATAAGCGCATCTTCGTTATCAAACATAACCTCTGCGATGGTTTTAACAAGCTCAGTTTTACCGACGCCCGTGGGACCTGCAAATATAAAGGATACGGGACGGCGCTTAAATGTAATATCAGCCCTGCCTCTGCGTATCGCCCTGCAAACTGCGCTTACTGCATCATTTTGACCGATAACACGCTTATGAATTCTGTCCTCTAAGCACAAAAGTTTTGTTGTTTCGCCCTCTGTCAGCTTATGCACGGGGATTTTTGTCCAGTTTTCGATAACGGCTGCGACATCTTCAAGGGTAACAACAGCATCTTTTGCCTCTGATTCTTTTATTTTAAGCGTTTCTTCAAGCTCCAACTTTTCCTGTTTTAACCTTGCGACAGTTTCAAAATCTTCACTATTTGCTGCCTCTTGCGAAAATG
>DMLG01000102.1 GCA_003453455.1 Clostridiales bacterium | reverse complement strand
AACGGCAGTTATATTCAATTACCTTCGGGCCGTTTTTTGTCAGCATAAGCCCAAAATAAAGACACCCCTCAAATCTTCTTCCCTCTTTATTCATCGCATTTAATGTCGGGATAAAGATTTTGTCCATACATTCCTTTTCAATTTCTTTTGTAAAATAGGGATTAGGCGCAACCGTTCCCATTCCGCCTGTATTTAGCCCCATATCATTATCCTTTGCACGCTTATGATCCATTGAGGAAACCATAGGTACAATAGTCTCTCCGTCAGTAAATGCAAGTACCGACACCTCTGGTCCTTCTAAATACTCCTCAATCACAATACTGTTTCCGCTATCGCCGAATTTCTTATTTTTCATTATTTCAAAAATTGCATTTTCAGCTTCTTTATGGGTCTTAGCTATAATAACGCCCTTTCCGAGAGCTAAACCATCTGCCTTAATGACCTGCGGCATAGATGCAGATTTTATGTATGAAAGCGCCTTTTCGGCATCATCAAAAACCTCATACGAAGCCGTAGGAATACCGTATTTTTTCATAAGGTTTTTTGAAAAAACCTTGCTTCCCTCAATTATTGCTGCACGCATTCCGGGTCCAAAGCAGGCAATCCCCGCTTCCCTTAACATATCGCAAAGTCCCAAAACAAGCGGGTCATCGGGTGCAACCACAGCATAATCAATCTTGTTTTCTTTTGCAAAATCAACAATCCTGTCAAGTTCCTTTGCCCCTATCGGAATACAGGTGCAATCCTCCGCCATACCGCCATTTCCGGGCAAAGCAAATATTTCTGTAATATCCTTATTCTCTCTTAATTTCTTTATAATTGCGTGCTCGCGTCCGCCGCCGCCAACTACCATAACCTTCATATTTTGATATCCTTTCAGAGAAAATGCCTTTTATCAATGATGGAAAAGCCGCATTCCCGTAAATGCCATTGTCATACCATATTTATTACAGCAATCTATCACTGCATCATCACGGATTGAACCACCCGGCTCTGCAATATATTTTACTCCGCTCTTTTTGGCCCTTTCAATATTGTCGCTAAATGGGAAGAATGCATCCGACCCAAGCGATACGCCGTCAATTGTCGAAAGATATTCTCTCATTTCACTTTCGGTAAAGGGTTCAGGCTTTTTTGTAAAATACTTTTGCCAAATTCCGTCTGCACATACATCTTCTTCGTTCTTATTTATATATCCGTCAATTACATTATCACGCTCTGCTCTTTTAAGGCTTTCCAAAAACGGCAAATTAAGCACCTTTTCAGACTGTCTTAAAAACCAAGTATCTGCTTTTCCGCCTGCAAGACGGGTGCAATGTATTCTTGATTGCTGCCCAGCTCCTACACCTATTGCCTGTCCGTCATACGCATAGCAAACCGAATTGGACTGTGTGTATTTTAAAGTTATAAGAGATATTATAAGGTCACGGACAGCGCTCTCTGGTATATCTTTGCAGTCTGTTACAATATTTTGGAGTAGATTTTTGTCAATTTTGAAATTATTTCTTCCCTGCTGGAAGGTTATACCAAATACTTGCTTACACTCAATTTCTTCCGGAACATAGTCCTTATCTATCTGAACAATATTGTATGTTCCTTTTCTTTTAGTTTTAAGTAAAGAAAGCGCCTCATCATCATATCCGGGTGCAATTACACCATCAGAAACCTCCCTCAAAATAAGCTTTGCGGTCGTAACATCACAAGTATCGGAAAGTGCCACCCAATCACCGTATGAGCACATTCTGTCGGTACCTCTTGCCCTTGCATATGCGGTTGCGAGCATAGAGTCGTCAATTCCTTCTATATCATCGACAAAGCAAGCTTTTTTTAATTTGTCCGACATTTTAATTCCTACCGCTGCGGATGTCGGACTTACATGCTTAAAGGAAGTAACTGCTGGGAGATTTAATGCCTCTTTTAGCTCCTTTACAAGCTGCCAACTGTTAAATGCATCAAGGAAATTTATATATCCCGGTCTGCCGTTTAGAATTTCAATAGGCAAATCACCACCATTATTCATAAAAATCTTTGACGGTTTTTGGTTTGGGTTGCATCCATATTTCAATTCAAATTCCTTCATTTTTTACTTCCTCTCATTCTTATTTATCAGTCTGTTTTCTTCCTCACCCGTTTCCAAATCGGTATATCTTACATATAACGAAATCTTATTGTCTGCATCTAATGCATCCCATAAAATATCCGTAAATTCATCTATGCTATCATACATTGCAACGCGTTCAGGCTCGCCGCAAAATGTAGGAATAGGATTCCCGTCACAAATATATGTATGCAAAAAGTGTCCGAGTCCCGAGATTGCAGGATATGAAAAGGTGTATCTATTGCAAGCGCTCCCGCATTCATCTGCACTTTTTAAAATGCTCATTTCATAACTGCAATTATTGTTATAAAAACTTATCATTCCGCTTATTCTCGGCGTAAAATTGGGGCTATCGGGTTCAAATTCTCTGCAAGACAAAGCCTCAGAAAAGCCTTTGCCGTTTTTTATTCCGTCATAAATTGTGTCCGTCTGGTCACCGTTTGTAACAATGGTATCATTTCCGAGCACTCGCACTGGTGCATAGATAATAAGTGAAGGGTCTGTAAGCTTTGAAGGATCGAAAGCCTGTGTGCGAATGCCCTCACCGTCCTCTACGAATACTCTGTTTCTGGAATTCTCAGAACGCCCCATAATAAAATAAGCAGAGACAGCCTTGGTTCCGTCTTCTGAACGGCCAATGACAATGCCTCTGCCTGGATACGTGGTTTCTGATAATTCTCTTGCTAAAGATTTTACTACCATGGGTTCCTCCT
>DMLG01000119.1 GCA_003453455.1 Clostridiales bacterium | reverse complement strand
TTTACCAGAGCCAAAAATGCAGGAAATATCATAATGAAAAACCTTATGGATTTTTGCATAGGAACGGTAATGTTCGTATTTTTGGGATTTTCACTTATGATGGCGGAAAATTACATTTTCGGATTTATCGGAGTTCCCAATTTGCAGATTTTCACAAATTTCGGTGAATTTATAAACACCAATGCGTCAAGTTTTGTTTTCAATTTAGTATTCTGTGCGACTGCGGCAACTATCGTATCGGGCGCTATGGCGGAGAGAACGAAATTCATATCCTACTGCATATATTCGGGCGTTATTTCACTTATCGTTTATCCTGTTGAGGCAGGCTGGGTATGGAATACACAGGGCTGGCTTTTCCAAATGGGATTTCACGACTATGCGGGTTCAGCGGCAATCCATACAGTTGGCGGTGTTGCAGCTTTAATCGGTGCGACAATATTAGGCCCGAGAATAGGCAAGTACAAAAAGGACGCATTCGGCAAGGTTATAAAGGTAAACGCTATTCCCGGCCATGCAATCACAATCGGAGCACTCGGCTGTTTTATACTTTGGTTCGGTTGGTACGGCTTTAATGGTGCCGCGGCAAAGAGTATCCCGGAGCTTGGCTCGGTATTCTTAACAACAACGATTGCTCCCGCCGTTGCAACGGTTGCCTGTATGATTTATACATGGATTAAAAACGGCAAGCCTGATGTTTCGATGTGCTTAAACGCATCTCTTGCAGGTCTTGTCGGAATTACGGCAGGCTGTGACGCACTCGACGCTTTCGGCTCAATAGTAGTCGGCATAGTTTCAGGCATTTTGGTTGTTGTAGTTGTAGAATTTTTGGATATTAAGCTCCACATTGATGACCCCGTCGGTGCTGTCGGCGTTCATATGGCAAATGGCATCTGGGGTACAATCGCAGTCGGACTTTTGGCAAATCCTGATGCACCTGCGGGACTTAGCGGACTGTTTTATACAGGAAGTGCTAAGCTATTGCTTGTTCAGATTTTGGGTATTTCAGCCATTATTTTATGGACAGCAATAACTATGCTTATAACATTTAATGTAATTAAGAAAACTGTGGGATTAAGGGCAAGTGCGGAAGAAGAAATTATGGGACTTGACCTGACTGAACACGGACTTCCCAATTCCTACGCGGATTTTGCCGCTGCAACGCATATTGAATATAATGCTGATGCACCTACACAAGTTTTGGGCGATGTGCCTGTTTCCGAGGCGGTTGAGGTGCAAAAAATGCCGACCTTTAGCGAGGAGAAAAGCAGTAAATTTACAAAAATTGAAATCATATGCAAGGAGCGTATGCTTGAAAGTCTTAAAAACAGCCTTATTGATATAGGAATTACAGGTATGACGGTATCCCATGTTATGGGTTGCGGTATTCAAAAAGGAAAGCCCGAATATTACAGAGGTGTTGAGGTTGAACCGAGTCTTATGCCGAAAATTCAGGTCGACATCGTCGTTGCAAAAGTGCCTGTAAGGCAGGTTATCGAAACTGCTAAAAAAGTGCTTTACACAGGACATATAGGAGACGGAAAAATATTTGTTTACGATGTTGAAAATGTTGTAAAGGTAAGAACGGGCGAAGAAGGTTATGACGCTTTGCAAGACGTTGAGTAATTTACATTATCCCAAGCCGCAAAATGCGGCTTGGGAAGTTGAAGTTTAAGGAGATACGGGAAATGTGTTCAATTATGGGGTACTGCGGGAGCGGTGCGGATTTTGATAAATTTAAGGAGGGACTTTTAAAGACGCTTTCAAGAGGTCCCGATGATATGAGAATTATTGATACTGGATGCGGTCTTTTGGGTTTTTTGCGGCTTTCCATTATGGGACTTCACCCACAGGGTATGCAACCATTTGAAATGAAGGAAAGTTATGTAGTATGTAACGGTGAAATATACGGCTACGAGAAAACAAAAGCAGAGCTAAAAGCTAAGGGGTATGCCTTTAAAAGCGATTCCGACTGTGAAATCCTGCTGCCTTTATATAAAGAATATGGCGTAGATATGTTTAAGCTTTTAGATGCGGAATTTGCACTCATTATATATGACGGAAAAACAGGCGAGTATATAGCTGCGCGTGACCCTATCGGCATACGACCGCTTTTTTACGGATACGATGAAAAAAGTACAATTATTTTTGCAAGCGAGCCAAAAAATCTTATGGGACTTTGCAATAAAATTATGCCGTTTCCGCCCGGGCACTATTACAAAAATGGCGAATTTATCTGTTATCGTGATGTAACCGAAGTAAAAAAATATGTAAATGACGATTTAAATACTATTTGCGAAAATATCCGAAAAAAGCTTGTTTCGGGCATCAAAAAAAGGCTTGTTGCTGATGCAAAGGTGGGATTTTTGTTAAGCGGAGGACTCGATAGTTCCATTGTTTGCGCAGTTGCGGCAAAAGAAAGTAAAACACCTATTCGCACCTTTGCAATAGGTATGAGCGAGGACGCAATTGACTTAAAATATGCAAAGCAGGTTGCAGACTTCATAGGGAGCGAACACAGGGAAGTTATAATAAACAAGGACATAGTTTTGGAAAATTTAGAAAAGGTTATAGAAATACTTGCAACATACGATATTACTACAATAAGGGCAAGTATGGGAATGTACCTTATCTGCAAAGCTATTCACGAAGAAACCGATATACGGGTACTATTAACGGGCGAGATTTCAGATGAGCTTTTTGGATATAAATATACCGATTTTGCACCAACCGCAGAAGACTTTCAAAAGGAAGCTGTAAAGCGTATAAAAGAGCTTTATGCCTATGATGTTCTGCGTGCGGACAGATGTATAAGCGTAAACTCATTGGAGGCAAGAGTACCATTTGGGGATCTTGATTTTGCGGAATATGTTATGAGCATAAATCCTGAAAAAAAGATAAATGTTTACGGTAAGGGAAAGTATCTTTTAAGAAAAGCCTTTGATGGAGATTATCTGCCGTATGAGATATTGTGGCGTGAAAAGGCGGCATTTTCTGATGCTGTCGGGCATTCAATGGTTGATTATTTGAAGGAATATGCAAACGGTTTCTATACAGACAGCGAATTTACAGAAAAATCAGAAAAATATACTTTTGCAAAACCGTTTACAAAGGAATCACTTTTGTATCGTGAAATTTTTGAAAAATACTACCCAAATCAAGCGGAAATGGTGCCTGATTTTTGGATGCCGAATAGAAGCTGGGAGGGCTGTGATGTTGACGACCCGTCGGCAAGAGTTTTAAAAAACTACGGGAAAAGCGGAGTTTAATCGGAGGAGATTATGAAAGGTTTATATGACGAAAGATTTGAACACGACGCCTGCGGTATCGGTGCGGTTATAAATATCAAGGGTAAAAAGGAGCATAAGGTCATAGACGATGCCTTAAAAATCGTTGAAAAATTAGAGCATAGAGCAGGAAAAGACGCAAGCGGCGAAGTGGGCGACGGCGTTGGGATAATGACGCAGATTTCACACGATTTTTTTAAAAAACACAGCGGCTTTGAGCTTTTAGGTGAGCGTGATTACGGTGTCGGTATGTTCTTTTTTCCGCAGGATACGCTAAGACGAAAACAGGCAATGAAAATGTTTGAGCTAATAAGCGAAAAAGAGGGCGTTTTTACTATCGGCTGGCGTGAAGTTCCGATAAGCCCTGAAATTTTGGGCAAAAAAGCAAAGGACAGTATGCCGTATATTATGCAGTGCTTTTTAAAAAGACCTGAAAATATAGAAAAAGGCATAGATTTTGATAGGAAACTATATGTAATACGCAGGGTTTTTGAGCATTGTGGAGAGGGGACTTATGTCGTTTCTCTGTCATCAAGGACTATTGTGTATAAGGGAATGTTTTTGGTAGGACAGCTCAGAAATTTTTACCACGATTTACAAAGCGAGGACTATAAATCAGCTATTGCAATGGTACACTCGCGTTTTTCCACCAATACAAATCCAAGCTGGGAGCGTGCGCATCCAAACAGATTTTTACTCCACAACGGCGAGATAAATACGATAAGGGGTAATGCCGACAGAATGCTTGCCCGTGAGGAAACTATGAAATCAAGCCTTTTGGCAAATGAAATGGATAAAATTTTGCCGGCGGTAGATACCAAAGGCTCGGACTCGGCTATGCTTGATAATACTGTTGAATTTATGGTAATGAACGGAATTGACCTGCCCCTTGCGATGATGATTACAATTCCTGAACCGTGGGATAAGATTTGTGATATGGAACGAGAAAAAAGGGATATGTATAAATACTATTCCACAATGATGGAGGCTTGGGACGGACCGGCATCAATTCTCTTTTCGGACGGCGATATTGTAGGTGCGACCTTAGACAGAAACGGTCTTAGACCGTCAAGATATTATATCACAAAGGATAATTATCTTGTGCTTTCATCAGAGGTCGGAGTTTTGGATTTTGCGCCAGAAAATATCGCAAAAAAATCTCGCTTAGAGCCCGGAAAAATGCTTTTGGTTGATACGGTAAAGGGTGAAATTATAGATGATAATCAACTGAAAAGCTACTATGCAAATCGTCACCCATACGGAGAGTGGCTTGATAAATATTTAAAAAAGCTTTCAGAACTCCCAATACCGAACGAAAAGATAGAAGTGTATGAACAGTCTGTAAGGGATAGACTTTATAAGGCTTTCGGCTACACCTATGAGGATATAGCAGAGGCTATTTTGCCTATGGCAAAAACCGGTGCAGAGTCCACTGCAGCAATGGGTATAGATGTACCTCTTGCAGTTTTATCACCCAATCACCAGCCGCTTTTTAACTACTTTAAACAGTTATTTGC
>DMLG01000082.1 GCA_003453455.1 Clostridiales bacterium | reverse complement strand
CAAAAGGGACTCAAAACTGGGTAAAATATACTGCCGAGATTTATGAGTATCAGAAAAAATCCTTGGAACAGGAAAAGAAAAATATTATTTCCCTATATGATGATATTTCAAAGTATGCACAAGAAAGGCTTACCGAGGTCGTAAATAAGCAAGCGATATTTGCAGAAAAAATCAAGGATTCGGGAAGGCTGTTTGATAAAAATACTGTAACGATAGACGGTGTTTCCGATACATATTATTCTATGCATAATATGCAGGAGGATATAAAGAGAATTAAACTTTATCAAAGTCTTTTAGAAGAATTTGAAGAGAGAGCGGACAGGCTTGGCGTAAGCGAGGACATAAAAAACGGTTTTTTGAAAGAGCTGAGAGAAGAAGACTTTAATAGTGTAGTAAGCCTTTTAAATTATATGAAGGGAAGCACGGATGAGTCGGTTTTTAATTATCTTTCTGCATGGAATGAGAAAAACACCCTTGCAAATGCTGTTGCTGCAAAGTCATTTGAGCCGGAGTTTAATGAAAGCATAGAAGATTCATATAAGAAAATGAAAGAGGTTTTATCCGCTGCCGGTTATGAAATACCTGAGAGCTTTTTTACAAGCGGGAGCTTGTCAGCGCAAAAGTTTGGCGATGCGTTTATCGAAGAAATAGAAGTACAGATGGCGCGGATACGCTCAATAATTGATGCATTTAACGGTGAAATTTCGGGATATTCTAATATGTACGGCGGAAACACCTATAATACATCAAACACATCTTACACTATACAGTCAGACAATGCCCAGGATACTGTTGAACAAATAAAACGTTATGAAACGGTAAAACGGCTTGCAGGTATAGCATAAGGAGGGTATTATGTTTGAAATTGTTTTTTATAATAGCAAAGGAAGCGTCTTATTCGGAGGTGGAAAATCGAGCAGCCGTTGGCACATAATTGAGGTAGATGGACTCGGACTTCCGGGGAAAAGTTATAAAACCTGCATATATGAGAACTGCGTTGGTCAGGAAACGGTAAATTTGCATACTAATGCAAGAACAATAACCTTAAAGGGAGACTTTTTTATGAGTAACGGATATGTAAATGAGTATAAAAATGTACTTTCCATACTTGATAAAGAAGGCGTTTTAGAAATAAGAAATATGGGCATGGTCAGGCGCATAAACGGATATTGTACACAGTTTTTACCGCTTGAAAAAAAGGGTGAGTATCTGCCTTTTACAATACAGTTTGTCTGCGATACCCCATATTTTGAAAGCGAACCTGCGTTTGAGGTGCCTGTTTTTAAAATAATCCCGAAGCTTGACTGCGATTTTACATTTCCGGGTATGTTTTCAGAGCGCATAACAAAGCGAAATGTTTACATAAATTCCAATGCAGAGACTGAGCCGATAATCATCATAAATACAGGAAGTAATCCTAATGGGATTTTGCAGATATTTAATTACACATCAGGGGAAAGCCTTAAAATCAATTACGAGCCGTTGAGCAACGAATATATAACAGTAGATGTAAAAAACCGCAAAATATTCAACCAAAACGGTGACAATCTTTTGAACTATCTTGCAGATGAGAGTTTCTTTGACGGATTTCATCTTTATCCCGGAGATAATGAAATTGAGGTGACATTAGGAACGGCGAACACAGAGCTGGAAGTTATACTAAGGTATAACGAATGTTTTTTGGAGGCGGCAATATAATGCTTTTGATTTATAATTTCGATTTTGAGCTGATTTTTTTAGAGACTAAGGTTAAAAGCACGAGCTGGACAGTTTACTATAATCAAATAGGCACATTTGAAGCGCACCTTCCTATTAGTTCGCATCTTACAAAGATAGTTGCCGATAATAAATACCTCATAGTAAGAGAAGATGATAAAAAAGCAGTCCTTACTGGTTATGAAATAGATAATGAGCTTATTCTGTATGGGAGAACACCCAACTGGCTTTTAGAAAAGCGTGTAGCACCAAAAACAGAGAGTGTGACGGATAAGGCGGGAATAATCGTAAATAATATTGTGACGCAGGCATTTTCGGATGTCAGCAATTTTGAAGTTTTAGCCCCCCCTCAAAGTACTGATATTACGATCGAAAGAAGCGTATATAAAACGGTATATAATGCCGTTTCTGAATATCTGTCTACCTGTAATCTTGGGCATAGTCTGGATTTTGATATTAAAAACCGCAAATGGATTTTCAGTATTACAAAAGGCATTGAGATACCGCTTTTAATTTCTGAATCCAACAAAAATGCATATGATACTGCTATCCGATATGATATATTGGACCTTGCTGATTGCGGATATTATGGCGAGGATGGGTATTTATCAGGCGAAAACAGCGGAATTTATCGCTGGGAGGCAGTTTTGCCGGAGCAAACAGAGACTGAGGCGGAGCTTTCACTAAAAGAGAAAAAAGAGAACAGCGAGTATTCGCTGAAACTTCGCAATTTTAAGTTTGGGAAGGACTATAATCTTGGGGATATTTTAAGGATACAAATTACCAAGGGTAGTTTGCGGACAACTGAAAAAAAGCGCATATCAGGCGTTCAGATTGTTAAAAAAGGCGGATTTTCGGAGGAAATCCCTATATTTTGTGAAATAGGAGGAACGGCATAATGGCATATAAATGTTTATTTATGGATAACGATATTTACACGGCACAGGATGTAAATGACGCAATATCAAATATAATATCGGGCGGAGTTTCCGGATATCCATTTGGTGGCAATGCTTTGGAGGATTTAAATGCGGCAATAGCAGAGCTTGCAAACGGCGGTACCAGCTATAAAGGTACAAGCTGTCTTGTGGTAAAAGATAGCGGGATATATAAAATATCAGAAGGTACCTGTATTATGAATGACGGCTCACAGATTATTTTTGATTTAGACGGATATGAAATAACGCCTAAGATAGGAGTAAAACAATATGTTTATTTAGAGCGCGATGTTCTGCATAATACGATAAATGTTGTGGTCGCAGATGAAAGCGGAGGACAGGACACAATCCCGCTGGCGGAAATTGAAGAAAACGGCAATATAACAGACAGAAGGTGTTTTGCATCTGCTAGTATTGCCCTTTCGGCAGAACCGAAAAACATAGGTATAACAAAGCATATATCAAGGGACTCACTGGGCGCAGGCGCTTCGTTTGATGTAGATATAGGTTTTAACGGATGGGAATATATAGTTTTTGAAACCGGGAGTTCCTGGGGGTGTATAAAATTGACTGATGGTTCGTCTACAAATTCATTTCCTACAAAGAATTTAAAGGGTTATACTGAATCCAGAACTCGTGTTACTCGCAATGGTTCTGTTTTGCACTTTGAAAATGTAACTGACAGTGGCGCGTTTGGTTATGATGTGGATATAGAGGTGAGATAATGAAATATAATTTTATAATTAGTAATGA
>DMLG01000130.1 GCA_003453455.1 Clostridiales bacterium | reverse complement strand
GAGGGGATAAGCTTCCTGTCCTCGCCGTCATACACATTTTCCACGCCGCCGTTGAAGAAAAATGTAACATGCGCATATTTTTCCGTTTCGGCAATTCGGAGCTGTTTAAGTCCAAGATTTGAAATATATTCACCGAAAGTGTTTTTAAGAACCTGCGGTTTAAAAGCTATGTGAACATTCGGCATAGACGCGTCATATTGCGTCATACACACATAGTAAAGAGGGAAGAATGTACGCTCAAATCCGGTGAAATCAGGATCTTGAAAACTTCTCGTAATTTCCCTTGCGCGATCCGGACGGAAATTAAAGCACACAACAGAGTCGTTTGGGCTAATTTTCCCAACAGGAGCGCCGTTTTCGGTTATAACGGTGGGAATAACAAATTCATCTGTCAAAAATGCGCCGTTTTCGTCCCTTGTTTCATAGGATTTTTTTATTGTGCTTATAATGTCGTCGGTATAAACACCCTCGCCGTTTACCATTGCATTATATGCTTTTACTACTCTGTTCCAGTTATTGTCGCGGTCCATTGCATAATATCTTCCGCTGACTGTCGCAATTTTTCCGCAGGAGGTATCAAGCTTTTTCTGCAATTTTTCAAGATATGAAACACCCGAGGTGGGGGAAACATCTCTGCCGTCTAAAACAGCGTGCACAAAAACCTTTGAAATACCGTGTTTTTCCGCCATATCAATAAGTCCAAAAAGATGCTCTATGTGCGAGTGAACGCCGCCGTCTGACAGAAGTCCTATAAAATGAAGTGCAGAATTATGTTTTTTGCAGTTGGAAACAGCACCCAAAAGGGCTTCGTTTTCAAAGAAGTCCCCGTCTTGTATGGATTTTGTTATCCTTGTTAGCTCCTGATAAACAACACGCCCTGCGCCTATATTTGTGTGTCCGACTTCGGAATTTCCCATCTGTCCGTCGGGAAGCCCTACCGCCATACCGCTTGCATCTAAGAGAGTGTTAGGGTAATTTGCAAAATATTTATCCAGATTTGGTGTTTTTGCTGCTTTTATGGCGTTTCCTTCTACCGCATTATTGATGCCGAAACCGTCAAGAATTATTAAAGCCGTTGGCTGTTTCATACTAAAAATCTCCTTTGTTATAAAATGAATGGGCGGATATGCTCCGCCCGAAAAATCTGCTTATTTTGCGGCACTGCAAATCGCTGCAAAATCGTCTGTAACCAAAGACGCACCGCCGATAAGACCTCCGTCTATGTTGGGTTTTTCCATAAGCTCTGCTGCATTTGACGGCTTCATACTTCCGCCGTATTGGATTGTAAATTCAGGAGCGCATTTTTCACAATACAACTCAGAAAGAACCTTTCTTATGCCGCCGCAAACCTCTTCTGCCTGTTCGCTTGTTGCAGTTTTGCCTGTTCCGATTGCCCAAATGGGTTCATACGCGATAACTACCTTTTTCGCATCTTCTGCGGAAATTCCGGCAAAAGCCTTTTTAATCTGAATGGAGATTAAGTCCATTGTTATGCCTGCTTCGCGCTGTTCTAATGATTCACCGACGCAGACAATGGGGATAAGCCCCTTTTCCAAAGCTTTTTTAGTTTTAAGGTTTACCGTTTCGTCAGTTTCTGCATTATACTGACGGCGCTCGGAGTGGCCGATAATAACATAATCAACGCCGATGTCCTTTAACATATCTGCGGATACTTCGCCTGTGAAAGCGCCTTTATCCTCAAAATGCAGATTTTCTGCACCGATTTTAACATGTGAGCCTTTAGCAGCCCTTACTGCCTCGGTAAGGCACACGTAAGGCGTACAGCAAACAACCTCGCATTTTGCGCCTTTTGTTGCGTCAGCAACAGATTTTACAAAATCATAAGTTTCGCTCGGAAGCTTGTTCATTTTCCAGTTTCCTGCTACGATATATTTTCCCATTTATATTTTCCTCCGTTTATTTGTCGTTAATTGCAGCTATTCCCGGGAGCTCCTTGCCCTCCAGGAATTCCAAAGACGCACCGCCGCCTGTCGAAATATGGCTCATTTTGCTTGCAAGCCCTGCTTTGTTTACAGCAGCAACGCTGTCGCCGCCGCCGATTACGGTTGTTGCGTCAAGCTCTGACAAAACCTGTGCAATAGCGTTTGTGCCCTTTGCAAAATTAGGCATCTCAAATACGCCCATAGGTCCGTTCCATACTACCGTTTTTGCGCTCTTTAAAGCGTCAGAGAAAAGCTCGATTGTTTTAGGTCCTATATCAAGTCCCATAAATCCGTCATCAATACCGTTTTCCGACACTTTGATTTGTGCATCGTTGGAATATTCCGAGGCTTCAACAGAATCTACGGGAATTAGGAGTTTAACGCCTTTTTCCTCTGCCTTTTTCATCATATCCTTTGCATAGTCTATAAAATCTTCTTCCAAAAGGGAGGTGCCGACAGAAAGACCGTTGGCTTTCATAAATGTATAAGCCATACCTCCGCCTATAATCAGGGTATCAACCTTTTCCAAGAGGTTATTTATAACTGAAATCTTTGAAGAAACTTTAGAGCCGCCCAAAATTGCAACCAAAGGTCTTACAGGATTATTTACTGCATTTCCGAGGAACTGGATTTCCTTTTG
>DMLG01000109.1 GCA_003453455.1 Clostridiales bacterium | reverse complement strand
TGCACAAACTCAACCCTTTACGGCGGTGACCCGTGTTTTGCACTTCAGCTTGATATTGAGTTAAAAGCAGGGGAAGAAAAAACAGTAAATATCTTCTTGGGAACGGCAATGACAGAGGATGAAATAAAGTCATCTGTCGCACATTGCAGAAAAGATGATTTTTTAGATAAATCATTTAAAAACCTGAAGGAGCATTGGGAGGAGTATCTAAATAAATTTCAATGCGAAATTCCCGATAAAGACGCAGAAATGATGATAAATGTATGGAATCCATACCAAGCTGAGCGCAACTTTCAATTTTCAAGGAATATCAGCTATTATGCAACCGGCACTTTCCGCGGTGTCGGCGTAAGAGATACCGCACAGGATATACTTGCTATGGTTCCCTTTGATACAAGACGGGCAAAGGATAAGCTGAATTTATTATTTACTCAGCAGTACAAAGACGGGCATTGCAATCATTACTGTTTTCCGACGGAAGGCTGGGAGCCTGTAACAAGAATACATAGCGATAATCACTTGTGGCTTGTTATGGCAGCATATCATATCATTATGGAGGAAGGAAACCTTAGCTATCTTGATGAAAAAGTCCCATATTACGATGGCGGTAAAGCAACAGTTTGGGAGCATATACAAAAATCAATAGATTTTTGTATGGCTAACTTGGGCGAAAACGGTTTTCCGCTTATGCTTTCCTCTGATTGGAACGATATGCTCTATAAGGTCTGCCGAAAGGGTAAGGGCGAGAGCATATGGACTGCTATGCAGCTTGGCACAGTTTTAAAACAAATTTCCGAGCTTGCTAAATTAAAGGGTGAAAGCGGACAAAAGTATCTTGATATATATGAAGAGCAGAAAAAACTTGTAAATGAAGTTGCCTGGGACGGAAAATGGTACAGAAGATGTATAACCGATGAAGGCAAATTCATCGGAAGCGAAAAAGAGCCGCAGGCAAAAATTTGGCTAAACACTCAAAGCTGGGCAGTTATTAGCGGTATGGGCGATAACGGAAAAACCGCTATGGACAGCGTAAAAGAATATCTTGATACGCCACTGGGAATAAAGAAAATCCACCCTGCAATGACTACCGATTACCCCACAAAAGATGGCAATTTAACAATGTATAATAAAGGCTGCGGCGAAAACGGAAGCGTTTTCTGCCATGCAAACACATGGGCGATAATTGCAGAATGCATTTTGGGAAATGCCGATAGGGCATATAAGTATTATCATCAGCTACTGCCTATGATAGCACAAAAAACGGCGGGCGAGTGGCGGTATAAGGCAGAGCCGTATGTTTATGCCTCAAATATATTCGGCCCTGAAAGCGACAAATTCGGCTTGGCAAATGTCAGCTGGCTTACGGGAACAGCGGCTTGGATGTATGTTGCGGTAACGCAATATATGTTTGGCATCAAGGCAAAATATGACGGACTCCAGATAAATCCGTGCCTTGCAAAAGAGATGCTGCCCGCAAGGGTTACAAGAGTGTTCAGAGGATGCAGGTACAATATTACAATTACAAAAAATGAAAAGATCTTTATTCCTCATATGGAGGGAAAAAAAGAATACAGTATCATTATTTAGAAGGCGATAGAATGAATGAATTTAAGAAACGGGAAGCAGATATAAATGCTTTTTACAAAGTGGCAAATAATGTAAATCTGCCAATAAAAATTTTTATGCCTAATGAAAAAGTAAAAAAAAATAAATCAATAATGCTTATTCATGGCGGCGGCTTTACAGATGCAATAACCGACAACTCCGAATGGAAGGGCGGCTGGATGGCCAATAATGCAAAATATCTTGCAGAAAACGGATTTTTAAGTGTTGTGATATCGTATAGGTCGCTTGAGCTATCCGATGGGCTGACAGTCCTCGATTTGTTGCAGGATTGTATAGATGCGATAATGTATATCCGTAAAAATTACAGCTTTGTAAATTTTGAGGATATTACATATATAGGTGAATCTGCAGGCGGCTATTTTGCAACAATGCTCGGCTTATCGCAAGATGATAATCTTCGCCCTAAAAAAATTGTTGCGGCAAATCCTGTTTTGGATAGCCTTGATACCGATTGGAAATATGGATTTAAAGGACTTGATAATACAGAAAAATTCAAACCGATAAATTGCATTGAAAAAAAGTGCGCTGAGTTTCTGTTTTTACACGGGACCGATGATGATGTGGTAAAAATTGAGGATACAGAAGAACTTCATAAAGCTCTTGTGAAGTGCGGACATAGCAGTAGGTTTGTAAAAATACCAAATAAGGGGCACGCTTTTATGCTGTACGATTTTATGGAATCTGACGAATTTGTGACGAAAATTATGGACAGCATAATTGATTTTATTGTCTGTAACTAAGGAGAAAAATTATGTTAAAGGGAATACCAAATATAATCCCGCCGGAGCTTTTAAAAATTCTGGCAGAAATGGGACACGGTGACGAAATAGTAATAGGTGACGGCAATTTTCCGGGAGAGTCAATAGGGAAAAGGATAGTGAGATGTGATGGGCACGGTGCACCTGAGATGTTAGAAGC
>DMLG01000110.1:2531-5668 GCA_003453455.1 Clostridiales bacterium | reverse complement strand
TTGATATAAAGGTTACAAGAATTGCTCACGGAATACCTATGGGGGCGGATATCGAATATGCAGATGAAGTAACGCTTTCCAAAGCCTTAGAGGCAAGGACTGAGATGAATTAAAATTTTCCAAAAAATACTTGCAAAAGTGAAAAAGTTGTGTTATACTGCTAATTGGTGTATTTTGCACATTTAAAATCAGGGAAAGGAGGAAGAATAATGCGTGAAGGAATTCATCCTGAATATAAAAAGACAACCATTAGGTGTGCTTGCGGTGAAGTGATTGAAATCGGCTCTACAAAAGAGAATATTCAGGTCGAAATTTGTTCAAAATGTCACCCGTTTTATACAGGTAAGCAAAAGCTTGTAGATACAGGCGGCAGAGTTGACAAGTTTAATAAAAAGTTTGGACGCAAATAATATATTTGCAAAAATCAAGAAATTTACGAAAAACCCATACTTGGTTAGCCGAATCACCAACGGTTTCTCAGTATTGGGGGATAGTTAAATTATAGGAGGTGAAACCATGACAAAAGAGCGTAAACAAGAGATTATCGCAAACTTTGCTACTCATGAAGGCGATACAGGTTCTCCCGAAGTACAGATTGCACTTTTGACAGAGAGAATAAACCACTTAAATGATGAGCATCTTAACTTCCACAAGAAGGATAATCATTCAAGACGCGGACTTTTAATGATGGTTGGTAAGAGAAGAAATCTTATGAACTACTTAAAAGAACAGGATATCGAAAGATACCGTGCATTGGTTGCTAAGCTTGGTCTTAGAAAATAATATAATATCTTTATGGGCAAGCAGCAGTGTTTGCCCATATTGCATATATTAGGAGATATGATATTTAGCACATAAATAGAGCGTGCAAGGCTTTGCAGGCTGTATTTATCTGCTAATATGTATCTCCAAAAAAATAAAAAAGGAGAAAGAATTATGTTTAGAAAAGAAACAACCTTAGCCGGCAGACCGCTCGTTATTGAAACGGGTAAAATGTGCTGCCTGGCAAACGGTCATTGCCTTGTAAGATACGGCGATACCGTAGTTATGGTAAATGTTACCGCATCAAGAACTCCAAGAGAGGGAATAGACTTTTTCCCGCTTTCGGTTGATTATGAGGAAAAGCTTTATTCAGTAGGAAAAATCCCCGGCGGATATATCAAGCGTGAGTCAAAGCCTTCGGAAAAGGCTATTTTGACATCAAGATGTATTGATAGACCTATCCGTCCGCTTTTCCCATCGGATTTAAGGAACGATTGTACTGTCGTTGCAACAGTTTTGTCGGTTGACCAGGACAATCCGCCCGAAGTTGCAGCAATGATAGGAACATCTGTTGCACTTTCAATATCTGATATTCCCTGGAATGGGCCTATCGGTGCTGTATGGCTTGGCTTAGTGGACGGCGAATATGTAATAAACCCGACAGTTGAGCAAAGGGAAAAATCTGAAATGCATGTAACAATCGCAGGCACAAAAGAAAAGGTTGTTATGATTGAGGCGGGCGCAAATGAGATTGATGAGCAGGTAATGCTTGACGGTATCAAGTTCGCGCATCAGGAAATTATAAAAATTTGTAATTTTGTTCAGGAAATCAAGGATGAAATCGGAAAACCGAAGTTCAGCTATGTACCGCACGAGATAGATAAAGACCTCTGGAATGCGGTTAAAGAGCTTGAATATGAGAATATTAAGCACGCATTGGACACAGACGATAAAAATGTTCGAGATGAGCGAATGGGCGTAGTTGAGGACGAGATAAACGAGAAATTATCCGAGCAGTTTCCGAACCTTTCAGAAGTTTTGGGTGAGCTCTTGTATAAAATGCAAAAGGAAATCGTCCGTGCATGGCTTGTTGAGGGTAAGCGTGTGGATGGAAGAGGACTTGACGAAATCCGTCCGCTCGCGGCAGAGGTTGATATACTTCCAAGAACTCACGGCTCAGGTCTTTTCACAAGAGGGCAGACCCAGGTTATGACTGTCGCAACTCTTGCACCTCTTGCTGAGATGCAGAGATTAGACGGTATTGACACCGAGGAATCAAAAAGATATATGCACCATTATAATTTCCCGTCATACTCTGTCGGTGAAACAAAGCCGTCAAGAGGTCCGGGACGCCGTGAAATAGGTCACGGAGCTTTGGCTGAGCGTTCGCTCGTGCCTGTACTTCCTTCGGAGGAAGAGTTCCCTTATGCGATAAGAACAGTATCCGAGGTGCTTTCATCAAACGGCTCAACTTCACAGGGCTCTGTATGCGGCTCAACTCTTGCTCTTATGGCGGCAGGTGTGCCTATAAAAGCGCCTGTTGCAGGTATCTCCTGCGGACTTATCACAACAGACGACGGATTTACCACAATGGTAGATATTCAAGGCTTAGAGGATTTCTACGGCGAAATGGACTTTAAGGTTGCCGGAACGAAAAAAGGTATAACCTCTATTCAGGTGGATATTAAAAACGACGGACTTCCTTATGATGTTATATGGGAGGCCTTCCAAAAGACCAAAAAGGCAAGAAATTATATCATAGATGAGGTTTTGCTGAAAGCAATTCCGGAAGTACGCGACCATCTTTCGCCTTATGCACCGAAGGTTACAACAATGCATATTGATGTTGACAAAATCCGTGATGTTATAGGTCAAGGCGGAAAAGTAATTCAAAAGATTGTTGCAGATACAGGCGCAAAAATTGATATTGAAGAAGACGGAACAATCTATATCTTTGCCGTAAATCAAGAGTCAGGCGAAGCGGCGCAAAAGGCAATAGAGCTTATTGTAAAGGAGCCTGAGGTTGGAGAAATTTATGACGGCACAGTTAAAACGATAACCGATTTTGGTGCATTTGTGGAAATTCTTCCGGGCAAAGACGGACTTTGCCATATTTCAAAGCTTGACTATAAGCGTGTTGAAAATGTGGAGGATTATGTTAAAGTGGGCGACAAATTGCTTGTTAAGGTTATGGAAATAGATGAAAAGACAGGCAAGATAAGCCTTTCACATAAGGACACAATGCCAAAGCCTGAGGGTTATGAAGAAAGACCGATGCGGCGCGAGGGCGGAAACGGCGGAAGGGGAGGACAAGGACAAAGAAGAAACGATGCCAATAGAGCACCTCAGAATAGAGGAGCAGCACCCAAGCCAAA
>DMLG01000110.1:0-2429 GCA_003453455.1 Clostridiales bacterium | reverse complement strand
CAAAAAGAGGAAAAGGGCGGATTTTTCAGTAAAATATTCAAGTAAAAAATGGGACTTTAAAGTCCCATTTTTTGTCTTTATAGCTTGTTTCCGTATTTTTTAAGTGCGAGATAAAGAAGATATCCTAATACACCGCAGGATAATAATTCTCCTATACCGACAGTCAAAGCAAAGTACCATATTGAGCCCTCTATACCGTAAGCAAACCGCAAAATCGGCGGTATTATAATTGCATTTGACAAAATTGGCGGAATTAACGCATAAATTGGATTTTTTCTCAATTTGTAGGTAAAAAATGCTCCGATTAGTGTTGCAATACTGCCGAAAATTACATCAATTAAAATACCTCCTACAAAAATATTTGAAAGCAGACAGCCGACAAACAGTCCTAAAACGGCAGACGGTGTGAAAATTGCGAGCGCATAGAGTGCCTCGGAAATTCTAAGCTGAATAACTCCGCTTGATAAGCCGAAAGCATTCGATAAAAGCGTAAGAATTACATAGAGTGCCGCAATCATAGCGCCCATTGTCAGGTGTTTTGTAGTTTTGTTCATAATAAAAATCTCCTTAGTTTTGTTTTAGGTGAGGATGGTTTCGAACTCACCAAGCGGGATAATATCACATTTTTATAAAAAAGTCAATTGCCGGTACTTGAAATAGTTTTAGTTTTTATATATAATGTCTTTTGTAAAGACGGAGGATTGACTATGAAAATAGAAATAAAAAAACTTAGGGAAAATGCAAAAATTCCAAGCCGTGGATCAAGATATGCGGCAGGCTATGATTTGTATGCCTGCATAGAAAAGAGTGTGGAAATTATGCCTCACACCACCGAAAAGATTGGCACGGGACTTTCAATCGCTGTTCCGGACGGGTATTTTGGAGCGATATTTGCTCGCAGCGGACTTGCCGCAAAAGAAGGGATAAGACCTGCAAACTGTGTAGGCGTTGCGGACAGCGATTACAGGGGTGAATACATAGTGGCACTTCATAATGATACAGATATGGCGCGCACGATAGAGCCGCAGGAGAGGATTGCGCAGCTTGTTATTATGCCGTTTTTAGAGGCGGATTTTGAAGAGGTGGAAAACCTTTCCGAAACAGACCGCGGCGCAGGCGGATTTGGAAGTACGGGAAAATAAAAAAGTAAGGGCATATCCCTTACTTTTTTACTTATGATAGAAAGATTTTCTTTGATATTTCGGTTCGCAAGTGATGTTTACACCAAGCTTTTTGAAAACATTCATATCGACCTGTGAAAGAATTACCGTAGAATGTGCTTCAAGTCCGCGGAGAAGCTGTAAAGCGTTAATCGCCTTTTTTGCATTTTCGTTTGTTGCCGCACAAATGGAAAGCGCAACTAAAACTTCGTCGGTATGAAGGCGTGGGTTATGATTTCCAAGACAGTTTACCTTTAAATCTTGTATCGGCTCAATAATATTCGGCTCAATGAGCATAACTGAATCATCTATATCTGCAAGATATTTTAGCGCGTTTAAAAGCAGAGCGCTTGAAGAACCTAAAAGTTTTGAGGTTTTTCCTGTTAAAATAGTGCCGTCAGGCATTTCCATAGCTGTTGCAGGTGCTTCGGTTAAATCTGCCTTTTTAAGAGCTGCGCACACTACGGGTCTATTCTCAACTGTTATATCTGCTTGCTGCATAAGCAGTTCAATTTTGTGGATTTCATCATCTCCGCTGTTCGTCTGACGCTTTTTACATAAAGCACTGTAATATCTTCTGATTATTTCAGATTTTGCAGCATATGATACCGCCTCATTATCGGTTATGCAATTTCCTGCCATATTCACGCCCATATCGGTCGGTGATTTATAGGGACACTCGCCGTAAATGCGCTCAAACATAGTTTTTAAAACAGGGAAAATCTCAACATCGCGGTTATAGTTCACCGTAGTTTCTCCATATGCTTCAAGATGGAACGGGTCAATCATATTTACATCGTTCAAATCTGCTGTTGCCGCCTCATATGCGATATTTACAGGGTGTTTAAGAGGAAGATTCCAGATAGGGAATGTTTCAAACTTAGCATACCCTGCACTAACTCCGTTTTTATGCTCATGATAAAGCTGAGAAAGGCATACCGCCATTTTTCCGCTGCCGGGACCCGGTGCAGTAACGACGACTAACGGGCGCTTTGTCCTTACAAACTCATTTTTTCCGTAGCCCTCATCGCTTACGATGGTAGAAACATTATATGGATATCCGTCTATTGGATAATGCCTGTAAACTTTCATACCCATAGCTTCAAGCTGCTGCTGGAATTTTTCGGCAGAGGGCTGACCTGCAAACTGTGTCAAAACCACGCTTCCGACATAAAGACCTTTTCCCTTGAATGCGTCGATAAGGCGCAGCGTATCAAGGGTATATGTGATATCAAGGTCGCTTCTTACCTTGCTCTTTTCGATATGTAT
>DMLG01000090.1 GCA_003453455.1 Clostridiales bacterium | reverse complement strand
ACATCTGAATAAATCTTCTGTAACAATCCCACGCCCAACGCGGATTGCCTGATTTTTCAGCAAGCGAGTTTACAACTGTTTCATTAAGTCCAAGGTTCAAAATAGTGTCCATCATACCCGGCATTGAAGCTCTTGCACCTGAACGAACTGACACCAAAAGCGGATTTTCAACATCACCGAACTTTTTACCGCAGATTTTTTCCATCTTTTCGATGTACTCCATAATCTCTGCCTGAATTTCAGCATTGATTTTTCTTCCGTCCTCATAGTATCTTGTACAAGCCTCTGTCGAGATTGTAAAGCCCTGCGGAACCGGAAGACCGAGATTTGTCATCTCTGCAAGGTTAGCGCCCTTTCCGCCTAAGATTTCTCTCATATTGGCGTTACCTTCTGAGAATAAGTAAACATACTTTTTACTCATTATTACTCCTCCTACTATTTTAATAATTCGCGGATAATAATCCTAACTTCACTATTATACCACAATTTGTAAAAAAGTCCATAATATTTTTTAACTTTCTTAATAATTTTGATATTTTTTTTAACTTTTTGTTGTTTTTTTGCAAATAAACCTATCTTAAATTAGCAATATTCGGTTGAAATGACAAGAGAAATATGATATAATCACAAAAAAATATTTAATAAGGGAAAATATATGAAAACAAAATCTGTATTTATTTGTAGAGAGTGTGCATACCAATCTGCGAAGTGGATGGGAAAATGTCCTTCCTGCGGGAGTTGGAATTCATTTGACGAAACGCTTATTTCCGATGAAAAAAAATCTAAGCCTGTTTCCGATATAACTAAGCCCAAGCGCCCTGTATCAAAGCTCAAAGAGGTAACTACCGACACTGAGGTGCGCTACAAAACTGGTATTGGCGAGCTTGACCGCGTTTTGGGAGGCGGACTTGTAAAAGGCTCGCTCGTTTTGGTGGGAGGCGACCCCGGGATTGGAAAATCTACCTTGCTTTTGCAAATCTGCGATACTCTGCCACAAGACAAAAAAATACTTTACGTTTCAGGCGAGGAATCGGAAAAGCAGATAAAACTCCGTGCAGAGCGCCTCGGCATAAAATGTGACAATGTATATCTGGCATCAGAAACAGATGTTTCGGAAGTCCTTGAAATTATAAACCAAACAAATCCTGAAATTGTTATTATAGATTCTATACAGACTATGTGCTGCGAGCAAATTGTCTCGGCGGCAGGCAGTGTTCCGCAGGTGCGAGAAGCAACAAACGCATTTATGCACATAGCAAAGCAGAAAGACATCTCTATGTTCATAGTCGGTCATGTAACTAAGGACGGATCAATAGCAGGTCCGAGAGTTTTAGAACATATGGTTGACTGCGTTTTATATTTTGAGGGCGATAAGCAGATGACATTCAGGATTTTGCGTGCAGTAAAAAACCGATTCGGCTCAACAAACGAAATCGGTGTTTTTGAAATGACAAATGACGGACTTTTGGAAGTTGAAAGTCCGTCTGCATTCCTTTTAGAAGGACGAGATGTCGAAAATTCAGGCTCTTCCGTTATTTGCACAATGGAGGGAAGCCGCGGCGTTTTAGCTGAAATTCAGGCGCTTGTTGCTCCCTGCGGATTTGGAAATCCTCGCAGAATGTCAGCAGGAATTGATTTAAACCGTGTGATTTTGATGATTGCCGTTTTGGAAAAGCGCGCAAAAGTGTCCCTGTCAAATTCCGATGTATATGTAAATGTCGCAGGCGGACTTAAAATTTTTGAAACCGCAAGCGATTTAGGTCTTTGCGCCGCAATTTGGGCGGCAAAATATGACAAAAAAATCCCCGAAAATATGATTTTTATCGGCGAAGTGGGACTTGGAGGAGAACTAAGGAATATTTCCCGTCTTGAAAAGCGCATTTTTGAGGCGGCAAAGCTCGGCTTTAATACGGCAATTATACCAAAACAATCGCAAAAAGGTCTTAAAATGCCTGAAAATTTCAATGCAATAGGGGCTAAAAATCTTTCTGAAGCGCTTGGTTTTCTCAAATAAAACAAGTACATTTTTTATGTAAACTGCATATTATATTCCGAAAGGAGTTTTAATATGTCTTGGCTTGCAGTAAAAAATGAAACATCATCACCCGTTATTTCGGTTTTTATAGACGAAAAACGCATATTTTCTGACATTTTAAAGGGAGAAATGTCCGAATATGCGCTCTTAGAATGCGGAAGTGCCGCAATCACTGTCTATAATAATTTTGAAAAACTGATTTTTGACGAATGGATTTCAATCCCTCCCTGCACGAGGCTTGTCCTCACTGCAAGTGAAAAATTCTTAAAATTTATTTGAACTCATTTTTCTTATTTTTTCAAGCACTTTTTTCTCTGTTCTTGAAACCTGAACCTGCGATATACCGAGCATATCCGCTATTTGCTGTTGGCTTTTGTCCTTAAAATACCGCAAAACTATTATCTGACGCTCCTTTTTTGTTATTCTTGTAAGCAACTCCTCAATAAGTATTTTGTCAGTTATTCTTTCCTCCTCATCAGATGCCGAAAGCCTGTCCGAAAAAGTTTCCTCCGAATTTTCAAAAATTGTGCGGTCTATGGAATCAGGCTCGCGTGCCGCATCAAAGGCACATATCAAATCTTCGGCAGAAATTCCGCATTTTTGTGATATTTCATTTACAGTAGGCTCTCTCCCAAGCTCAATTTTTAATTCATCTCTTGCTTTTGCACCCTTTGCCGCCGCCTGCTTTAAGCTTCTGCTTACTTTAATCAGTCCGTCGTCACGCAAAAAGCGCTTTATTTCACCCAATATCATAGGTACCGCATATGTGGAAAATTTAACGCCTACCGAAGTGTCAAAATTGTCTATTGCTTTTATTAGCCCAATTGCGCCCGTCTGAATTAGGTCTTCATTTGCCGCTCCGCTTTTGGAAAATCCTGAAACTATTTTTTTTACAAGTCCCATATTTTCGCTGCATAATAAGTCGCGCGCAGATTTATCTCCATTTTTGTACCGCTCCAAAAGCTCTACATTTCTGCTTGCATAAACCTCCATAGTATTCCTACTTTTCTATTATCTTTGTCATTTTTACTGTTGTGCCTTCACCCGGACTGCTTATGACCTCAATACTGTCCATAAAGCTTTCCATTATTGAAAAACCCATACCCGACCTTTCAAGTTCAGGCTTACCTGTAAAAAGCGGCCTTCTTGCCTCTTCAATATCCGCTATCCCCCAGCCATAGTCTATAACAGAAAATTCCAGCTCGTTATTATGTATTTTCCCCTCAATCCGCACAGTTCCGCTGCTATTTTCATATCCGTGAATTATAGCATTGGTTACAGCTTCCGAAACCGCCGTTTTTATTTCAGCAATCTCGGCAGCTGTCGGATCGAGCTGCGAAGCAAAGGCCGCAGCTACAACTCTTGCAAAACCTTCATTTTCCGATATGCTTAAAAATTCCGTATTCATAGTGTTATCCATTGTATATTTCCTCCTTATCTATATAACGTATCGCTTTATCAAATCCGGGCACTATTTTAATAACCTTATCCATACCCGACATTTTTATTATCCTCAAAGTCTGTGCATTAGTCCCGTACACTGCTGTTTTTCCGCCAAGCATCCGCGTTTTTTTATACCTTCCCATCATCACTCCTATACCCGCAGAATCCATAAATGTCATACCTGAAAGGTCAAAAATCACATTTACAGCATTTGTAGAACGCATTTTCCTGTCTGCTTGTTCCTTGATTTTTCCTGCCATATGATGGTCAAGCTCTCCGTCTACCTTTATCAAAATTGCCCGTTTTTCTCCTAAAAGTCTGATTTCCACTTAGAATTCCTCCTTTGCTTGTTTTTTCGTCAAACCATTTCCATACGGCTTACCGACACTTCATATGCTGTTTTTTCAATTACCTCTTCATCCGAAATATGCTTCTGATAAATCCGCGACTGTATTCGACCCCAAACCTTTATATTATCGCCAATATTGATATTTTTACAGTAGCGTGCATTTCTGCCCCACGCAATAACAGGGATATAATCCGATTTATTATAGCTTCTGTTTACTGCAAGCAAAAGGTCTGTTATTTCACGCCCAAACGGCGTAGTCCTGTAAACAGGTTCTTTGCATATAAATCCGTTCAGATACAGTAAATTAGGATTTTTTTCCTTGTCACTATCGGTATGCCGTATATCCTTTGCAAATACAGTTAAAACAAGGCGGTTATCGCCGTTTTCATAGTCGTTATACGAGCGGAACTGCCCCTCTACCTCGATAACATCTCCCTCTGAAATTTCCATATCCGCTAAAAGCCTATCCGAAACCATAATTTTCACCTTGTCGCTTGTTCCCGAAAGCCTGGGTATACTCAAAGTGAAAATATAGAATTTTTCACCATAAATTTCGTGGCTGAATTTGGGCTCATCGCTTACTATCCCCACAACTTCGGCATGGTTATTTGCAGTATAGTTTTCCATTTTTCTTTTTCCTCCTATTTCCTAAGTAAAATTTTCCAATATTTTGGCTTATAATATATTTATTCAAAAAGCCCCTTTAATATTCTTCTTTTCCTTGACAAATTATAAAAAAAATGCCATAATATAGATTGTATTATTATGTGTCACTATTAGGAGGAAAATATGGACGATAACAAGAATATTGCTAAAAACTATAATCCGTCCGAATTTGAGGACAGACTTTATAAAAATTGGGTAGAAAAAGGCTATTTTCACGCAGAACCGGACCCCGAAAAAGAGCCTTTTACCATAGTAATACCTCCCCCAAATGTTACAGGACAGCTTCATATGGGGCATGCGCTTGACGAAACTCTTCAAGATATCCTTATAAGATATAAAAGAATGCAGGGGTATAATGCGCTTTGGATTCC
>DMLG01000053.1 GCA_003453455.1 Clostridiales bacterium | reverse complement strand
AAGGATATGCAGGAGGACAAGGAAAGCGTATTTGACGCATTGGACACTGTAAAAGCCTGCCTTGATGTATTTTGCGGTATGGTTTCTGAAATGGAAGCGAACACCGAAAATATGGCAAATGCGGCAAAAACAGGCTTTATAAATGCAACTGATTTGGCGGATTATATTGTCGGTAAAGGTCTTCCTTTCCGCACAGCATACAAAATTTCGGGCGAAATTGTAGCATATTGTATCAAAAACGATTTTGTATTGGAAAATCTGCCACTTGAAACATATAAAAAGTACGGAGATTTCTTCGATGACGGAGTGTATGATGCCATTAACCTTGAAAATTGTGTTAAACGGCGCATCAGTGAGGGTGGAACAGGAATAAACTCAGTAGAAAATCAACTTAAATGGGTAAAGGAAAAACTATGAAAAAGGTATTTTTAGACGGAAGTGCCGGTACAACAGGACTCCGCATAAAAGAAAGACTTGAAAAAAGAGACGATATCGAGCTTATAACTATTCCTGAAGATCTGAGAAAAGATATTCTGGCAAGGCAAGACGCAATAAATAGTGCCGATTTTGTATTTTTATGTCTTCCCGATAGTGCAGCACTTGATGCGGCACTTCTTTGCCAAAACGAAAGTACAGTGATAATCGACGCATCAACAGCGCACAGAACTAATGACAGCTGGACATACGGTTTCCCTGAACTTGCAGGTCAAAGAGAAAAGATAATTTCATCAAAACGCATCGCAAATCCAGGCTGTCACGCAAGCGGATTTATTGCTTTAATAAGACCTCTTACAGACAGCGGTATAATTAAAGACAACACTCTTTTATCCTGTTTTTCCATAACGGGATATTCAGGCGGAGGCAAAAAAATGATTGCAGAATATGAGGATGCAGAAGATAATTTGCTAAGTGCTCCACGGCAGTACGGGATTTCACAAAATCACAAGCATCTTCCCGAAATGGCAAAAATGTGCGGACTTTTAAATCCTCCCATATTTTCACCAATAGTTGCGCCCTTTTATTCAGGCATGGAGGTTTGCGTGCCTGTTTCCCCCAAGGAATTAGGAACAAGCAAAATCGATATTTGCACAATATATAAAGATTACTATAATAGCGGCACGGTATATTTTGAGGAATATGCCGACGAGTGCGGATTTTTGTCAGCGGCAGCGCTTTCAGGACGGGACGATATGGAAATTTCCGTCTTCGGGAATGATGAGCGTGCTATTCTTACTGCAAGATTTGACAATTTGGGAAAAGGCGCATCCGGTGCAGCTATTCAAAATATGAACCTTGTTATGGATGCAGACGAAACAACAGGACTTAATGTTAAAAGGAGATAAAAATGAAGTTTATTGACGGCGGTGTTTGTGCCGCTAAGGGATTTTCAGCGTCAGGCCTGCACGCAGGAATACGCAAAAACAAAACAAAAAAGGATTTAGCGCTTATTTTAAGCTCAGCACCTTGTAAGGCAGCAGCTGTTTATACACAAAATCTTGTAAAAGGCGCACCTCTTTTAGTAACTAAAAAGCATCTCGAAAACGGCATCGCACAGGCAATTATCTGTAATAGCGGTAACGCAAACACCTGTAACAAGGACGGCATAGAAATTGCTGAAAAGATGTGCTCCTGCCTCGCTTTAAACAGCAATATAAAGGAAGATGACATAGTAGTTGCTTCAACAGGCGTTATAGGTCAGCCTCTCCCAATAGAGCCTATACAAAATGCCATACCAGAGCTTGTTTCAAGCCTTTCAGATAGCGGTAGTATAGATGCATGCAGTGCTATTATGACCACCGACACAAAGGAAAAAGAAATTGCTTTGGAATTCTTAATCGGAGGAAAGACTTGTCACATAGGCGGAATTGCAAAGGGCAGCGGTATGATTCACCCGAATATGGCGACTATGCTGGTTTTTATTACAAGTGATGTTTTAATTTCTTCTGAAATGCTGCAAAAAGCATTGTCAAGTGATGTAAAAAGCACTTTTAATATGCTTAGTATAGACGGCGACACCTCCACCAACGATATGGCAGTTATACTTGCAAACGGACTTTCGGAAAATCCTGAAATAACCGGAGACGGTGAGGATTTTAAGACTTTTATGAAGGCTTTAAATACCGTCACCGTAGCTCTTTGCCGTATGATAGCAGCAGACGGCGAAGGCGTGACAAAAATGCTTGAATGTATTGTAAGCGGCGCAAAAACCGAAGATGATGCAAAAACAGTTGCAAAAAGTGTGGTATGCTCAAATCTATTAAAAGCGGCAATGTTTGGTGCTGACGCAAACTGGGGGCGTGTACTTTGTGCCATAGGTTACAGTGGCGCAGATGTAAATATTGATAAAATAGATGTTGCATTTAAAAGTAAGAGCGGAAAAATTGATGTCTGCCAAAACGGCTGCGGCATTGATTTTTCAGAGGATATAGCAAAGAAAATTTTAAGCGAAGACGAAATAGAAATTTTAGTAGGCTTAAATGACGGCTCTGCCAATTCTACCGCATGGGGCTGCGACCTCACATACG
>DMLG01000156.1 GCA_003453455.1 Clostridiales bacterium | reverse complement strand
AATAGGTCAGCACCGCTTTTATTTATATCCTCTATTATGCCGTCCTCTTCTTCGGGGGTAAAGTAGCCGTTTTGCGTTCCGACAATATTTATAAATGGATATTTTTCTCTTAAATTTTCTGCCGCCTGTTCGGCAATTCCGGGCTTTCCGCCAAACAGATAAAGCCTGTCGCCTGTTTCTGAAATTTTTTCTATTACACGGCAGGCAACATCATATCCGCCTGCACGCTCAGTAAGCGGTTTTTTTAAGATTTTTGATGCATAAACTATTCCTATACCGTCAGGGGTTAACATATCTGCTGAATTTAATATATTGCAAAAATCAGGATTTTTGTATGCAGCATATACTATTTCGGAATTTGGAGTGAAAACGGCGTGCGTGCGAGTAGCTTTCAGCATTTCCAAAATTCTGTCTGCGGCGGATTCAATTGTCACATTATCAATTTGTACGCCTAAAACATTTAGCTTTTGCATATTTACCTCCGTTAAAACAGTGACATTTGTGTATCTTCTGTTCGCAGGAATGAGCCTGCGGCGGGAATATTCTTGGTTTTATAGTGTTTAGTATCTATAAGACCGCTGTTTTTTGCATCTTTAATTTCTGTTAAAGCTGCGCCCTTTTTTGTTATTTTCATAACCTGTACGCCTTGGGTGGATTTTGTTGATTTTAGCGGTATTTTTTCGGTATCAACCGCTAAAACCTTGTTGTTGTCGGTAAAAGCAACAATTTCACAATCGGTTAAAAGATGCATCATACCAGAAAGCTCAGCCTTGTCAGAATAAGCATTTATCAGGCGCTTTCTGTTGGATTTTGTTTCATAGTTTTTAAGCTCGACCTTTGCCATTTTTCCGTTTTTGAAGGCAAAAAGCATAAATCCTTCGTATTTTTTCGGGACAACTACATAAACTGCCTTTTCGCCCTGCTCAAAATTGAGTAGTGCAGGAAGGTACTCGCCAAGCCCTGAAACCTTGGAATCAGGCATATCGGAGAGCCGTGACTTATATGCTGCGCATTTGTCGGTAAATACGATAATCTCGTCTGCATTTGTTGCTTCGATGACCTGCGCTATTTCGTCATCTTCCTTTAATTTATGTTCAGAAGTTGTAGAGCGCAGGGAAACGGCAGAAACTTTTTTCGCATATCCCTCTTTGGTAATGAACAGAGTTAGCGGAAAATCGTCAACAAAAGCTTCTTCGTGATATTCTTTGATGTCGTCTGCTTGTATAAGCTTTGTACGCCTGTCTTTGCCGTATTTTTCGGAAATCGCTTTGAGCTGCTTTGCAATTAGCTTTTTAAGCTCTGTTTCGCTTGATAGAATGCGGTTAAGCTCATCAAGCTCCGAAAGCAGCTTTTCAATTTCCGCGGTACGGTTTATAATGTACTCTTTATTGAGATTTCTAAGCTTAATTTCTGCAATGTACTCTGCCTGCACCTTATCAAGCGAAAAGCCCGACATAAGATTGGGAATAACATCTGCCTCTTTTTCGGTGTGGCGGATAATAGATATAGCCTTGTCGATATCTAAAAGAATTTTTTTAAGTCCTGTTAAAAGGTGAAGTTTTTCCGTTTTTTTATCAATGTCAAATTTAATTGAGCTCTTAATACATCCAAGGCGGAACTTTATCCACTCATCAAAAATGCCCTTTATACCCAAAACCATAGGAACATTATCGATTAAAAGATTAAAATTGCAGGCAAAGCTGTCCTCTAATGGAGTTAGCTTATAAAGCTTCAACATAAGCGCATCGGGGTCTGTACCTCGCTTTAAGTCAAAGGTTAATTTGAAACCGTCAAGACCTGTTTCATCCCGTGCATCGGAAATTTCTTTGAGCTTATTCGCTTTAACAAGCTCCATAACCTTTGAAAGCACTGCCTCAATCGTGGTTGTATAGGGTATTTCCTTTATTTCAATGCAGTTATTTTCCTTGTCGTACTCATAGACCGCACGCATTTTAAAACTGCCTCTGCCTGTTTCATAAATTTCACGCATTTGCGCTTCATCATAGAGAATTTCCGCACCTAAGGAAAAATCCGGCGCAGGCATAAACTCTAAAATATCACACTTTGGGTGCTTTAAATACTGTGATACAGCTGTGCAAACCTCTCTTAAATTAAAAGAACAGATATTACTTGCCATACCGACGGCAATTCCCTGATTAGGGTTTACCAGAATGTTCGGGAAAGCTACGGGGAGAAGGGTAGGTTCCTTCATTTCGCCGTCGTAGTTATCTACAAATTTTACGGTATTTTTGTTTATGTCACCGAAAAATTCCTGACAAATATTATCGAGCCTTACTTCTGTATAACGAGAGGCGGCATATGCCATATCTCGCGAATACTGCTTTCCGAAATTGCCCTGTGATTCTATAAGCGGATGCAAAAGCGCCTCGTTTCCCCTGGTAAGACGCACCATTGTTTCATAAATTGCGCTGTCGCCGTGAGGGTTTAGTTTCATTGTCTGCCCCACAACATTTGCAGATTTTGTAAGCTTTCCGCCCAAAAGCCCCATTTTATACATTGTATAAAGAAGTTTTCTGTGCGCAGGCTTTAACCCATCAATTTCAGGGATTGCACGGGACACGATAACGCTCATTGCGTAGGGCATATAGTTGTTTTCAAGAGTTTCGCATATAGGCTGTTCCTCTATCGGAGCAGGAATATAGTTTTCGGTATCTGTTTGTTTCTTTTTAGCCATTTTCTTGCCCCTCTCTAACTTATATCAAGCATTTCCATATATAAATGCCCGTTTTTTGCAATATGCTCTTTTCGTTCTTGCAGCTTATCTCCCAAAAGTATATCGAAAACCTCTGCCGTGCGCTCAATATTTTCGGGAGTAACGCGGATGAGCCGTCGGGTTTTTGGGTGCATCGTGGTAAGGCTCATCATTTCCGGTTGGTTTTCGCCAAGACCTTTGCTGCGTTTAATGTCAACATCACATCGGTCGATGCCGTCTTGTTCAAGGGCTTGAAGGACTGTTTCCTTTTCGCCGTCGGAATAGCAGAACAGCTTTTCGCCCTTTCGCTTGCCCTTTTCAATAGTGATTTCATAAAGCGGAGATTCTGCTATATAAACCTTGCCCAAATCAATAAGGCTTGGCATAAGGCGGTAAATCATTGTAAGCACAAGCGTTCGGATTTGGAACCCGTCAACATCGGCATCGGTACAGA
>DMLG01000021.1 GCA_003453455.1 Clostridiales bacterium | reverse complement strand
GTAGATTCATAAACTATAATTGTTCCCTTTTGCAGATTTCTGCCAACAATCTCGCTTGACGATATAACAGGCGACAAGTCGGGCGTATGATCCGTATTTATAGGTGTCGGGACCGCCACGATTATAAACTTTGCCTCTTTCAGCATGTGCTCATCTGTGGTCCACACAACAGTTGCTTCCTTTATAGCGCTGTCACCTACCTCAGATGTAGGGTCTTCGCCCCTTTTATATGCCTCTATCTTGTCTTTATTTATGTCAAATCCGATTACATCAGCATACTTTGAAAACTCTACCGCTATCGGCATACCAACATATCCAAGTCCAACTACAGCTATCTTTTCTTTTTTTTCCTTGATCTTTTCATAAAGCGACATATTACGATACCTCTTGCCAAAATTATTATTTTTTTATTTCATCAATGTATGCTTCAATAACAAAATTTCTGTCAAATTCCTGTTCCATCTTTTTTCTGCCCTGCATACCCATCTGTCTTTTTTCTTCATACGGAAGAATCAAAAACTTTTCCATTGCTTCCCTAAGACTTTCTGCCGATTTCGGCTCACAGCCAAATCCCGTAACTCCCTCTTCAAAGGTCTCACAACACCCATGGATACGGGTTGTTATAACAGGTCTGCCCGTTGCAGCCGCTTCAAGCATAACATTGGCAAGTCCCTCGTGATATGAAGGAAGTACACAGCAATGTGCATTTTTTATAAAACTATGTATAAACTTTTGTTTTCCGTAATACTTAATAAATCCCTTACTTGCTGCTTTTAGAAGCTTGCCTCCGTAATTTTCCTCGCAATCCCCCACTATGTCAAGCGATATGTTTTTATATCTTTCATAAAGACATTCCATAGCTTCCAAAAGCTCATCAATACCTTTATCCTTCATTATTCTTCCAATAAACAGAAATTTTATATTTCCGTCATCTTCCGGATATTCCTCAATATGATGCACCGAAAGATTTACCCCTGAGCCCGGTATAAGTCTATTATTTCCGTTTGCAATCTTATGTTCCTCAAAAAACTTTTGATTTCCTCTGTTTTGAAAAAACACGCATTTAGCACCGGAAATACCAATTTTATAAAGTTTCTTATTCAATATGCTTAAAATACCGCCATTTTCAATAGAAGTGCCAAGCCCTGTAACATTGGCAATATACGGCACCTTCAATATTCGGCATGCAAGTCCTCCGTAAACATTAGGCTTTATCGTATATGTCAAAACTATATCAGGCTTTACTCTTTTTATAAGCTTTATATACCGTATAAATTGATAAATATCCGCAAACGGATTCGTTCCGCGTCTTTTAAACTCAAAATTGATGCATTTTAAACCTATGTCTTTCAATGCCTCAATATATTCACCGTCGGGAAGCGCCGCAATTACTTGATTTTCCCTGCACAGTTCACATATAAGCTCCTTTCGGAACTTGTATAGTCCCATATCAAAATTTGTAAGTATCAAAATCTTCATCTATTCTTGTCCAATCTTGCAGGCACGCCTTTATATATGCCTCTTTCCTCTATATCCTTCACTACGACCGCTCCTGCGCCAACAATGCAATCCGCGCAGATATTTATGTTATTTTTAACCGCAGCACCGATACCGATATGCGTGCTCTTGCCGATTTTTACCGTACCGCCAAGCCTTGCTCCCACCGATATATGAACAAAATCATCTATTTCATTGTCATGCTCAACCACAGCGGCTGAATTTATTATGGTATGTCTTCCTACTTTTGCGTCTGCATTGATTACGGCATTTGGCATAACCACCGTACCCTCGCCGATTTTTGCAGACGGTGAAACAACAGAAGAAGGATGCACCGCCGTGTACCATCTGCACGGCAATTTGCTTATATCCTCTCTTATTTTTGGATTACCTATGCCGATTATGTAATATACATCCTTAAAATTTGCGTAATCGGCAATTTTGCCAAGCGTTTTTTTATTTTCATCATCATCTAAAAATCCCAAAAAATTATCGCCGCAAGCTGACACAATATCCGAAATTACTTTTCCATGACCGCCTGCACCGATTACTATTACATCTTTTCCCAAAATAAATATCTCCTTTATCGGGCAGAAGTACCTACGAATTCCTCCATAGTTGCCTCGCCCTCCTGGCTTATTCCCTCACTTTTTACAAAAGCTTTCCAAACAGTCATAACGACTATTTTTACATCAAGCCAAAAACTGACTTTTTTTGTATATTCAATGTCAAAAACAAATTTTTCCTCCCATGAAAGTCCGTTTCTGCCATTTATCTGTGCCAAGCCCGAAAGTCCCGGTCTCACATCATGGCGATGTCTTTGCTCTTCGCTGTAAATCGGCAAATACTTGACTAAAAGCGGTCTCGGCCCAACTACGCTCATATCGCCCTTTAATATATTAAATGCCTCGGGAAGCTCATCAAGCGATGTTTTTCTTAAAAATTTTCCGTATTTATTGAGTCTTACGCTATCGGGCAGCAAATTGCCGTCTTCATCTTTTCTGTTGTCCATAGTACGGAATTTAATCAGCTTGAAAATCTTTTCATTTTTCCCAGGCCGCGGCTGCGTAAAAAACGGATTTCCGTCCATTTTATAAGCACCGAGAATCATAAGTATTATATATAGCCACGAAAAAACCGTAATTGCCGCCAAAGCGCAGACAATATCTAAAAAGCGCTTGACATATTTTTTGTAA
>DMLG01000026.1 GCA_003453455.1 Clostridiales bacterium | reverse complement strand
AGGTTTAACACCAGAACAAATTAAATCACCGGTAGGAAGTTTTGGTGTTCCAGAATTTGGAACAAAATTCGTAAGAGGAATGCTGGTTGATACAAAACCAACTACATTTGACGAATTAATACGTATTTCTGGTTTATCACATGGTACAGATGTGTGGCTTGGAAATGCACAGGAGCTAATACGGGGGAATTTCTGTGACCTTTCGCACTCTATATGCGCAAGAGACGATATTATGATTTACCTGATATCTCACGGAGTGGAAGCAGGACATGCTTTCCGTATAATGGAGAGTGTACGAAAGGGTAAGGGGTTAAAGCCTGAGGACGAGGAGGCAATGAAAGAGGCAGGTATCCCTGATTGGTATATGTCCTCCTGTAAGAAAATAAAGTATATGTTTCCGAAAGCACACGCTGTTGCGTATGTAATGATGGCTTTCCGCATAGCTTATTTTAAGGTATATTACCCCAAGGAGTTTTATATTGCATATTTTTCGGTGCGTGCGGATGATTTTGACGCATCCTGTATGACGGGCGGAATAGAGGTAGCAAAAAGGGCGCTTGACGAGATATATGCACGCAAAAACAACGGTACTATAACGCCGAAAGATGAAAATATGATTACGATTTTAGAGGTGTGCATAGAAATGTATGCGCGCGGAGTGGGTTTTACACCGATAGATATATATAAATCGGACGCAACAAAATTTTTGCCGACAGAAGATGGAATTTTGCCGCCGCTTAACGCTTTTGCAGGTATGGGTGATAATGCGGCACGCGCGATAGTCGAGGCAAGAGAAAAAGGTGAATTTAAAACCTTAGAGGATTTTCGCATAAGGACAGGTGCAACAAAGACAATAATAGAAATGCTTGTAAATACAGGCTGTTTAAATCTTCCTGAAACCGACCAGATGTCGCTGTTTGACTAAAAAAATAAAGTGCATATAGCACTTTATTTTTTTACAGTTATAACTCTTATAACGCCGTTTGATTTATCGGAGTAGAGTGTAACAGATGATGCGAGATCCTTTGCAAGATCGTCAATGGTTATAGTTTTAAAGTTTGATGTATTGCTGATATCTACAATTTGAACATTGTCTGAAAGCTTGTATATCTTACTTCCGACATATATCCGTCCGCCTTCAACTGCTTTTATGCTGTTTGCAGAGGTTATTTTGTAAAGTGGCAATATTTTTGATATTGCTCCGTTTTCAAGTTTAAATTCAACTCCTGCACCCACCGATGTTGATATCGTGTTGCTGTAATAGCTTGACTGATAGCCGTCTGACAAAATTTTATATCCTACTGTTGCTTTATTATCAGTTTTTACAAATCCTGCAACTACACCAAAACTGTTTGTATTTTCAAATCCGCTGACATACAGTATTGCAATATCGCCAAAATTATTGCCCGAAACTACATTGATTATCTGCCCCTCGGAAAGCTTTGAAGCTGTCAAAGTATCAAAGTCCAGTAGCTCACAGGTGACAGTTTGAGCATCTTCATCTGATGTGCGCTGGATTATTGCCGCGTCCTTTAAAACATATCTTGAATTTATAGTTCTGGTGCTCTTATCCAGTTCGCCTGCATATTCGTCTTTATCGCTTGAAGATTTAGCGGCAAGATATGCAACCCCGTCTTTATAATTTATTGAAACAAGTTGACCTAAATTATCCTTATAGAGCTTGTTGGTTACAATGTCATGTTCCTCGCCGTCTGCCATAAACAGAGTTGTGACAAATTCGCTGCTGCCTTCGTTCTCGCCCTCGGTTGCAATGCGCGATTCGCTTTTTATTACCACGCCGTAAGCGGAATAATCAAAACCGCTGCTATTGTCGGTAACAAAGGCAATTTTATCGTTTCTTCCGAGAAGCAGCGTTACCTTATCGCCTATATCAAACGCTCCCACGGATGCGTTTAACCGGTCAGTTGCGCTGCTGTTTCCTATTTCATATTCCTTTCCCGCAACCGAAACTCTTTCAACATATGCTTTTGACGGATATGCGGCATAATATGTACCTGTAACCTTTTTTGCATATACATCCATAACATTTGTTTTTGTGTTATAGTAAACGACATCTCCTGCCTTTATTCCGGAAAGGCTTGATGCTTCGCCGTTTCTGTAAACGGTAAGATTTTGCGTATTTATCGGGACAGTACCGAGGTAGCTGTCAGAAGCAGAATAATTCTTTGTTGCAAGAATTGGTGTCAGTTTATCGGAGCTACCGATAACGGCGATATTCCAAAGCCCGTAGCTGTTTCCGTAGAATGTTATGTCCGCCCCGTTTGATATACGGCTTTTTGCCTCTGAAACAGTCATTTTCGCACTGCCTGAATATATAACAAATCCGCTGTCAGCGTTATATGCACCCTTTAATCCATTAGATGTTGTATATTCTATTGTATTATCGGTAAGGTTATTTAAAGTTCCCGAAACAGAGCATAGATTGCTGCCTGAGGTATATTCGCGGACAGTAACAAGATACCCGTTTTTGTCAATTACCGCATAATTATACATATCTCCTGCATTTACCGAAAGCTGTGTTTTGCTAAGGTATGAGGATGGTGTGCTTTGTTTAAGGTTTCCCGATAAAACAGTCACACTTTCGCTTTTTTGGTCACTGTCAAGAAGCAAAGAATCCTCCAAAACGGTATAGCCTGTCGTTTCAAGGTATGTATTTGCCGTAGATAAGGAAGCAGAAGGTTTTGTAAAGAGCGCGCGGTCAACCAAAACAGCCGCCATTTTTCGCGTAACAGCGTCATAAGGGGCAAAATCCATACCGATTGTAAGCCCCAATGAGCTTGCTGCGGATATATAGTTATCTGGCCAGAAGTAGCCCACTTCGTTTTCGGTATAACCGAGTGTGCGCAAGAGAATTGTAACTGCCTCCGATACGCTTATAGTGTTATTAGGGCGAAAACTGCCGTCGGCATATCCTGACAGAATATCGCGGCTCACCGCATATCTTATATAATGTGTGTGCCAGCTTGCAGAGTCCACATCAAAAAATCCTGTAAAATTGTTGCTTGATTTCGCCTCTTTTTCCTTATCCATCATACAAACAACAATTTTTGTAAATTCTGCCCTTGTTATAGTATTGTCAGGGCGAAAAGTTCCGTCCTCATACCCGGATATTATGCCGAGGTCAGCAAGACGGGCACTTGACAAATAGTAATCTTCATCTTGTGAAACATCGCTGTATGCTGCTTTTACACCGATGAAAGCGTTCATAAAAAACGATAGCAAGAGCAAAGAAAGTAGTAGCTTTTTCATAACAAAATCCTTTCAAAATCTATTCTGAGCGCAAAGCATCAATCGGGTGAAGCTTTGCTGCCTTTTTTGCAGGCGCTATGCCGAAGAAAATTCCGATAAACAGGGAAAAACAGAAGGCAACTAAAATCATATTAAACTGTGCGGCAAACTCAATATTTATAAACCGACAGACAAATTTGCCGAGCATTATGCCTAAAAATATCCCGAATACTCCGCCAAGAGAGCTAAGTATTGCCGACTCGGTCAAAAATTGCAGAAGAATATCACCGGTCCGCGCACCGATTGCCTTTCTTATACCGATTTCGCGGATACGCTCGCTTACCGAAACGGTCATGATGTTCATAATTCCTATTCCGCCGACCACAAGGGAAATTGCGGCAATGCCTGCAAGCATTGCGGTGAGCGTTCCCATAATTTCGTTTATCGTATCAAGCATTTCAGCAACGCTTGCTACATTAAAACCGCTGTCTGTACCAAGCTTTTTTGTTATGTACGCTTTGAGTTCTGTGACAGCCGCATCTACAACTTCTTCGCTTGCGGCATTAAAGTAAAAGCTTGTTATATTCTTGTTTTTTAAGAATCGCATAGCGGTCGTATATGGAATTGTGACCGCATTATCGGACGAATTTTCACTCGAATCGCCAAGCTCCTTATAAGTTCCGATTATTTTGAACTGGGTTCCGTTCAATTTTACAGTTTGACCTATTGGATTTATGCCGCCAAAATATTCCTTTACGATATATGACCCGACTATGCATACATATGCTCTGTTTTTGACATCATATTCGGAAATAAACCGTCCCGATTCGACATTCGTATCCTTAATTTCAGCATATGAGGCATCATATGCTGAAAGCATAGCGGTCGTATTTTCACTTCCGTGCTTTATAAGCACACTTCCTGATATAGCGGGCGACATAGCTTCGACAAGCTCGCCGTTTTCTTCTGTAAACTTTTCCATATCAGAAAGACTGATTGTTCTTGTTGAACCGCCCCAGCCTCCGCGCGACATTGAAACAGTAATCATTTTTGTCCCGAGCGAAGAAAGGGAGTCTGTTATGGAGGCGGTCGCACCGTTTCCTATGCCTGTCAGAATAATAACGGAAGCAACGCCGATTATTATGCCGAGCATTGTAAGCGCAGAGCGACCTTTATTTCCTATAATGCTTTTTTGCGCCATTTTGAGGGATTGTGACAGCTTGGAAAAATTCATATTCCGTCACCTCCAAAATCAGCAGTTTTGCCGTTTTCGGCATCTCCTATGTCAGAGCCTTTAATATTTGAGGCGTCCGCCATATCATTCTTGTTATCAATATCGCTTGTGATTTTGCCGTCACGGATAGTTATAATCCTCTCCGCCTGCTTTGCAATATTCAAATCGTGAGTTATTATAACAATCGTGTTTCCGTCTTTATGTAAATCGTGAATCATTTTCATAATTTCAATGCCCGATTTTGAATCAAGCGCACCTGTCGGCTCATCGGCAAGGATAAGGGAGGGACTCCCGCATAGTGCGCGTGCCACCGAAACCCTTTGCTGCTGACCGCCTGAAAGCTCGGTGGGCTTATGCATGGCTTTATCTGCAAGCCCCACCTTGGTGAGTGCCAAAAGTGCCATTTCGTGCCGTTTTGTGGCAGGAATGCCCCGGTATATGAGCGGAAGCTCCACATTTTCGAGCGCTGAAAGCTTTGATAACAGATTATATTGCTGAAAAATAAATCCTATTTTTCGGTTTCTCAGGTCTGCAAGCTCATTATCGGTCATTTCGCTTGCATCCACGCCGTCAATCAAATATTTTCCGCTTGTGGGAACATCAAGTCCGCCAATCACATTCATAAGCGTAGATTTTCCGGAGCCTGAGGGACCTATGACAGAAACGAATTCGTGAGGTTTAATATGAAGGCTTACGCCGTCTAAGGCGTGAACCTCATTCTCACCCATTTTGTATATCTTAGTTATATTTTCTAATCTTATCATATAAAGGCCTCTACCTCATACCGCCGCTTGGAGGACCGCCGCCCATATTTCCGCCCGGGTGACCGCTGCCCATACCACTATTCATACCACTCATATACCTTGATGTGTTTGAGGTAGAAACTGTACTTTGGCGATAAATTTCCTGACCCTCCGAAAGACCTTTTTTGACCTCGGTATAATCTTCGTTTGCAACGCCCGTTTCGATTTCAACGGCAGTGTAGCCGTCAGGGGCTTTTGGGATATTATCAGATTGTTTTTCGCCGTTTTCAGGCATTTTAGAGGTTTTTTCAGATGATTGCGCTTCTTTAATATCCTTTTTGCCGCCCTTTACAAAAACATATGTCTTTTTGCCTACGCTTTTAATATCCTCTGTCGGTATTAAAAGTACATTTTCGGCGGACTCGGTAATGACGCTTGCGTCTATATTCATACTTGGACGCAAGTTGCCCGGCTCATCAATCACGACTTCGGCAGAGTAGGTGGTAACTCCGTTTTGTGCCGTACCCTCTACCGATATTGTGGTTATGTACCCCAAAAATGTTTCACCCGGCAGTGCGTCGCAGGTGACAGAAACGGTTTGACCTTCTGAAACCTTGCTTATATCAAGTTCATCTATGGAAAGCTCAAATTTTAGTTTTGAGATATCGGCAACAACCATCATAACCGTCTGAGCCGTAGTTTTATCTATGGTATCGCCTGCCTTGGAGTTTTTAGTTATAACCGTACCGCTTATAGGGGAGGTAATGTTATAATCTTCAAGGTCCTTTTCTGTTTGGCGCATCGAAAGACTTGCGCTTTTGTATGAAAGGGTGCTGTCGGTAATTCTGTCATCTACCGAATCGCTTGTCAATAGCATAATAACGGTGCCCTTTGTTACATAATCTCCGTTTGAGTAGTAAATGTGTGAAATTGTGCCGTCCGTTTCAGCGTAAACGGAAGAGGCGGCAGAGTTTTCGACAGTACCGCTGCCTGGGCTTATGTTCTGCCCCACAGCGCCGCCTACCGACATTCCCGAATAGAAAACGCCGGGATTTGAAAACTTTATTGTAACGCTGTAAAGTGCAGTTCCGTCGCTTGCAGCATAGTCCCCGGAGGAAATATGTGTTACAATACCCGAAACAGCGCTCATATGCTTTGAGCTTGTTATACTTGCAGAGTCACCTATATGTATTGAGCTAATTTGTGAAGCGGTAAAGGGCAGAACAACCTCCAAATTATCGGTGTCTGAAATATCGGCAATTTTTGTGCCTGTTTTTACTTCCTGCCCTGCCTTTACCGAAAGTCCTGAAATAGTACCGTTATTTTTTGCTTTTATGTAAAGTTTGTCCCGTTCTTCAAGCGCATTTTTATAACTATTCTCGCTTTGCTCCAAAGAAAGACGCTGCCTTTCAACAGTCAAATCACTGCTTGATGTGTCAAAACCGTACAGCAAGTCACCTTTTTCCACGATATCGCCCACATCAAAGGGACAGTAAACTATATCACCGCTCACCTTTGGTATTATTTCAAAACGCTCATAAGGCTCAACGGCTGCGCTTCCTGTTATAGTTACATTGATGTCGCCGCGTGTCACAATATCGGTTTCGCGCACTGAAACCGATTGAGATGCCTTTTTCTTTGAGGATATGCAGGAGCCTTCAAATATAAGTACAATAATAACTGCCCAAATTATGTAATTTCTTTTTGTCGGCTTAAAAAATCCTAAGAGATTATCTTTCGTAAAGAAGTGTTTTGCTCTTTTCAAGTCCATTCCTCCCAAATGTATCAATATACAACATTATAGCATTAAAATGTTTTTTTGATGTGTATAATGTGTAAATAATCTGTAAACAAATCTATTTTAGCCTTGATATAACGATATTGCAAAGAATACCTACTGCTGCGCCTACAAAAAGACCGCAGACAATAAGTATGGGGAGATAATAAAATGCAGAGAAGGAAGATAGCAAAATACTTGCGGCAAAAATCTGCCCCAGATTATGGAATACACCGCCCGCCATGCTCATTCCGATAGTGCTTAAATTAAGTTTTTGCGCAAAAATCATAGCAAAAAAGCTGAAAATTCCGCCCGAAAGCGAATAAAAAAGGCTGTTTATGCCCGAAAACAAAACTGAACAAATCATAACCTTAATGAGCATTATTAAAAATGCATCGCGCCTGTTCATTCTGATGAGGGCAAAAAGTATAACGATGTTTGAAATACCGAGCTTTATGCCGGGGACAGGTACAGGCAGAGGAAAAAGGCTCTCTATGTACCCAAAAACAGCAGCAAGCGCTGAAAGAAGAGCAATATATGTAATTTTTGCCGATTTCATCAGTTCACCACCGTATCAATTTCCGATTTTTTTATTACTTCAATAACCACTTTATTGGGAAGACATATTATTTTTTTTGAGCTGTCCGAGATTTTTCCCTGATGTATGCAAAGTTTATCGGGACAATCCGCATCTTTCATATAAACGCTTCCGTTTTCAATAATGGCGGTATTTTTGCCGTATATGTCTATTTCGCAGTTCTCAGAAAGCGGCTTTTCGCAAAAAAGCTTGCCGCAAACGGTAATTCTTACCGTGTCCGCATTTTGTATGTTCAATTTCATAATAAAAAATGTTAAAGCCGCAACAAAAACAGCAGCAAAAATGAACAGAAAATCGTTTTTCTTCATACCATTATCCTTTTTAATTCACAGTTTCTTTACAATTAGTTCATACAGACGACATAATAATATGCTAACATATGCTTGTAAGTATAAAACTTACAAAATACCTTCCCCTTAATATTTTTTACGGAAAAGTTGCGTGCGCACAACGCAGCTTTTTCTTTTTGTTTTTATTCATTATAATATTATTTTTTTGAAAATGCAACATAATAAAGGCATATTGACATAAATTATGAAATGATATATAATGGAAAAAGTATGAAAAGCAGAGGTAAGAGCATTTGAAACATAAAAGAGTAAAGAAAAAAACAAAATTTTCTGCAAAAAAAAGAGCCGCTATTTTTGGGATTTCTTTGGTGGTTTTAGTGGCTGCATTTGTTGCAGTTATGGGATTTAGTAGCTTTTTTTCATTAAATGGAGGCTATGATGACGGTGAGGAAATAGTCGAAGAGGTAGATAAGGAAACAGGGAAAATAAATATCCTGGTAATAGGTCTTGATAATGATGGTGCGAGAACGGACACGATAATTGTGGCAACATATGACCTCGATAACAATAATGTAAAGCTTCTTTCGATACCCCGGGATACAAGAATGTATGTTGGCGGAAATTATCAGAAGATAAACTGTGCTTACGCTGTAAGCAAAAACGGCAAGAAAAACGGCGTAAACGGTACTATTGAGGCGGTAACACGCCTTACTGCAATACCCATAAATTATTATGTGGAATTCACATTTGAAACCTTCCGCGAAGCGGTTGATGCGCTTGGGGGTGTGGATTTTGATGTTCCGCAGAATATGAACTATGACGACCCTGCACAAAATTTGCATATACATTTGAAAAAAGGATTTCAGCACCTTGACGGAGATAAAGCGGAGCAGCTTGTGAGATTTCGCAAATATCCTATGGGCGATATAGACAGGCTTGCAGTTCAGCAAAAATTCATAAAGGCGCTTTCGGAGCAGAAGCTAAATGCGTCGATGATAGGGAAACTTCCGGATTTATTTAAGGTTTTGCAAAAGGATGTAAAAACCAACTTTAAACTTTCTGATATAACTAAGTATGCTATGAATTTGATGGATTTGTCAAGTGAGAATATAACTGCATACGCACTTCCGGGTGAGCCTGACAGTGTAAGCTACGGAGCGTCATACTGGATTGCGGATATGACAAAGCTGAAAACGCTGATAGAGGAAACCTTTGGATATGACGCATCTAAAATAACAATTCACTCAGCCGACGGAAAGAGTATATCAAAGGATGTTAAAAAAACGGTAGCAGAAAAGCCTAAAAAGACCGAAACAAAAGATGAGGAAAAGCCGGCAAAAGCACCGGAAAAGAGTAATACAGAACCGAAATCAGAAAATAGAACCGAGCAGCCAAAAATGGAGGAAGAGCAGGTAAAGACGGAAGAAAAATCTGTTGAGGAAGAAAAAAATACTGAAAAAGAGATAAAAAGACCGAAAGCAAATAGTATTACAGAAGAATAGAAAGAGGATAAAAAAGTGAAGAGAGCAAGACCAAAAGATAAAAAGAGGGCGATGAAAAGGGTCAAGTCCAAAAACAGTATAGCAGCAGAATACAAGGCGCAGAAAGCGCCCGCCAGCCAAGAAATCAGTGAAGGATACGGTGAAATAATTGATGAGATAAGGCGAGAAAAAAATGTATCGTCTGACAAAAAAGATACCAAACCGAAAAAAAAGAAAAAAAGCGCAAAGAAGGTATTTCTTTTTATTCTTTTGATAGTGATTGTATTTGTTATAGCGGCTATGGGTACGGATTTATTCGATGATGATGACATACTTGCGCCTTTGGAGGACGGAAAAATAAATGTACTTATGCTTGGAGTGGACGAATCGGGACTGAGGACAGATGCAATTATGGTTGCGTCCTATGATGTCAATGCAGGCAGTATAAAACTTTTGTCGGTACCTCGTGATACAAAAATTCAAATAGCGGATAAGAAAATAACTCGTAAAATAAATGCTGTCCATGCTCTTTCAAGCAGTGATGGGAGCGGAAAAATTCTGGGAGTTCAGGCAACCGCAGAGGCGGTAACACAGCTTACGGGCATACCTATAAACTATTATGTTGAGTTTTCATTCCTCTCGATAGACCATTTATTTGATAGTCTTGGCGGAGTTGAGTATGATGTTCCTGATTTAGAGGGAAAGGGCAGGGGTATGAATTATGATGACCCTTACCAGAACCTGCATATTCATTTAAAGCCGGGCATACAGATGCTTACAGGCAATCAGGTGCAGCAATTTTTGAGATACCGCAAGAGTAATTACGGAGTAGGTACGGGAAGTGATACCGACCGTGTAAAAAGACAGCAGGAGTTTATAAAAGCTGTCTTAGACCAAAAATTAAATCTTGCGCTGCTGACTAAAATGCCAAGCATATATTCACAGCTTGCAAAGGAAATAAAAACAAATATCTCTATGGGAGATATTACCAAATACATACGCTATCTGAATAAGATTAAGGGTGAAAATATAGAGAGTTTCAGTCTGCCGGGCGAAAATAAAACTATCGGCGGCGCATCATATTTTGTTTGTGATTTGGCGGCGACAAAAATGCTCATTTTGGAGAATTTTGGTATAGACGCAAGTATTAGCGATAAAATCGTCCTTTCGGGCAAAAATCCGCAAAAACCGCTTATTGCGGGAAATATGACAAAGGCGGCAAATGGCAACGGAAATAATAATGCTATAAAGGAGCAGGAGCAAAAGCCGAAAGCGGAAGAGAAAAAGGAAGAAAAGAAAGAAGAGAAAGCGCCTGACGAGCCTGAAAAAGAAGAAGAAAAGGTACCTGAGGAGAATAAAAATCAGGCACCGCCGGTCGAGCCGAACAAAACTCCGCTTGAAGATATTTATAATCTTGATGAATAAAATGAAATAAATTACAAAAAACTATTGCAATTTACCAAAAAATGTGTTATTATGGGTATGCTAATAGATGTTATTCTGGGAGTGGGCAAAAGCCCACTCTTTGATTTTAAGAGGTGATTTGTTTGGCGAATGATATTGTAAATCTTGCGCTTAAAATAGGCGACGAGCTTGCAGCGGATATGGGCGTGAGCGTAGTCGATGCCGAATTTAAAAAGGAGGCAGGCAAGCAGTATCTGAGAATTTTTATTGATAAAGAGAACGGTGTGGGAATAGACGACTGCGAGGCATTTTCCCGTGCATTTGAAAAGAAATTTGATAAAAGCGATCCTGTAAAGGACGAATACACGCTTGAAGTTTCTTCGCCGGGACTTGACAGAAAACTTAAAACAAAGCGAGAATTTGACTATTTTGCAGGACGGGAAGTTGATGTAAAGCTGTTTTCCGAAAAAAACGGATTAAAGGAATTCAGCGGAAAACTCATAGATTTTGACGGAAAAACCGCAAAAATAGAATATGGCGGAGACGTCATTTTGGTAAATATAAAAGAAGCGGCATATATAAGGCTGCATTTTGAATTTTAGAAAGGTTGGTTAAAAAATGAATGAAGAACTTTTAAGTGCTCTTTCGGATTTGTGTAAGGAAAAGGGCATAGACAAAGAGGTTATTTTAGAGGCATTGGAGGCGGCTTTGATTGCGGCATATAAGAAGAATTTTTCTTCTGCGCAAAATGTCTGCGCCGAGGTTAATCGCGAAACGGGAAAAATAAGCGTATATGCCCAAAAAACCGTTTCGGAGGAGGTAGCAGACCCACAGCTTGAAATATCTCTTAACGATGCCCATAAAATCAGCAAAAAGTATGAGCTTGGCGACATAGTGAACATAGAAGTAACTCCTGCCAATTTCGGCAGAATTGCGGCAATGACGGCAAAACAGGTTATAACGCAGAGAATAAGAGAGGCTGAAAGAGGAAATATTTTCAGTGAGTACACACAAAAAGAGAATGACATTTTAACGGGTAAAATAGACCGTATGGAACGCGGAAATGTGTTTGTAGATATAGGCAAAGTAGAGGCAATTCTCCCTGAAAAAGAACAAGTTGATACCGAATATTATGAGGTAGGAAGACCGATAAAATGCTATGTAAGTGAAGTTAAAAACGGCTCTCGCGGTACTCAGATTATACTTTCAAGAACTCATCCGGGACTTGTTAAAAGACTGTTTTTCCAGGAAGTACCTGAAATTCAGGACGGACTTGTTGAAATTAAGTCGGTATCGCGTGAGCCTGGGTCAAGAACAAAAATTGCGGTTTATTCGGAAAATCCTGATATTGACGCACAAGGTTCATGCATAGGACCGAGAGGTTCAAGAGTTCAGGCAGTTTCCGACGAACTCAATTTTGAAAAGATTGATATTGTAAAATGGAGTGACGACCCCATAGAATATATTAAAGCTGCGCTCAGCCCGTCAGAAGTACTCTCAGTTGAGATTGACGAAAAGGAAAAAAGCGCAAAGGTGACTGTTCCTGAACATCAGCTTTCGCTCGCAATCGGAAAATCAGGGCAAAATGTGCGTCTGGCAGCAAGGCTTACTGGCTGGAAAATTGATATTTCAGCAGGAAAGGAATAATATATGCATATACCGAAGAGGATGTGTATTGCCTGCCGTCAAATGAAGCAAAAAAGCGAGCTTATAAGGATTGTTAAAAGCGGTGGTAATGCCGTTTTGGATGTATCCCAAAAACTCAGCGGCAGAGGTGCATATATCTGTAAAAGCACAGAATGTATAGATGCTGCAAAAAAGCGAAGAGTGCTTTCTAAGCACTTTAAAACGGCAGTTAGCGATGAAATTTATGACGCCGCACGGGAGATGATTTAGAAGTGAATAAGGCTCTTGGTATGATAGGACTTGCAAAACGCGCAGGGAAAATCACATCAGGCGAGTTCTTGTGTGAAAAAACCATAAAAAACGGACAGTCACACTTGATTATAATTGCTGCGGATATTTCGGAAAATGCAAAAAAAGCTATTTTGAACGCGTGCAGTAATTATGGCGTAGAATATATAGAGTTTTCATCATCTGCCGAGCTTGGGAAAGCAATAGGTGCGGATAGCAGGATGGTTATTTCGGTAAATGACGAAAATTTTAAAAATGCAATTTTGTCCAAGATAGAAAGGATTGATGAATAGTATGGCAGATAACGGTATTAAAATAAGCCAGATTGCAAAGGACTTAAAGGTGACAAGCAAGGATATAACAGAGCGCCTTGCTGCCTTTGGTGTAACAATAAAGGCAGCAAACCCCCTCACAGAGGAGCAGTTGGGGCTTATTTTCGATATTTATACAACCTTATATGATGTAGGAGATACACCTATCGAAAAGCCGCCGCTTGAAAAAATGCCTGAAATAGAGGAGCCGCAAAAAGAAGAGAAAGAGATAAAGGCGGAAGAGGCAAAACCTGCGGAGGTTAAAAAGCCTGAGCCTAAAAAGCAAGAGAGAAGAAAACCGCAGCAGAAGACCTTGCAAAAGAGCAGAAAAGCAGGGGAGCAGGTTGTAGAGATACCTCAGGACAATAAAAAGGAATATATTATAAAGGCAGATGACGCGAAAAAGGTGCGCTATGTCGATACAAGAACATCAACCGTTGAGCTTGATAGAATTGCAGTAAGAGAGCGTCTTGAAGATATGGTGACAGATGATGATGTCACAAAGCTTGAACGGGGCGGCAAAAAACAGCAGTTTGGCAAAAAGCAGCAAAAAGAGAAGGAAATAAAACATAAAGAAGCGCCTAAAAAGAAGGAAAAACAGACTCCTACTGAAATAGAAATTCCTGAAAGTATCACAGTAGGAGAGCTTGCATCAAAACTTGCAAAGGGTGCGGCGGAAGTTGTTAAAAAGCTTATGATGCTTGGTGTTATGGCAACTATAACACAGTCGATAGACTATGATACGGCGGCACTAATTGCAGCAGATTTTGGAGTTGACGCAAAACCTGAAATAATTTTGACAAAAGAGGATATACTTTTCCAAGAGGAGGAGGACAAGGCAGAGGATTTGAAACCGCGTCCGCCTGTTGTGGTTGTAATGGGACACGTTGACCACGGCAAAACATCGCTTTTGGATGCAATCCGCCATACCTCTGTTACAGATACCGAGGCAGGAGGCATAACGCAGCATATAGGTGCATACAGCGTAAGGCTTGGCGACCGTGACATAACATTTTTGGATACACCGGGGCATGAAGCGTTCACAACTATGCGTGCACGCGGTGCGCAGGTAACCGATGTTGCAATACTTGTAGTTGCGGCAGATGACGGAATTATGCCGCAGACGATAGAGGCGATAAACCATGCAAAAGCGGCAGGCGTTACAATAGTTGTTGCAATCAATAAAATTGATAAGGAAAATGCAAATGTCGAAAGGGTAAAGCAAATGCTCGTTGAGCATGAGCTTGTGCCTGAGGAATGGGGCGGAGATACCGTATGTGTTGAGGTATCCGCCAAAAATAAGATAAATATAGACGGACTTTTGGAAATGGTACTTTTGGTTGCCGATATGAAGGAATTAAAGGCAAATCCTGACAAGGCGGCGAAGGGTACTGTAATAGAATCGCGCGTTGATAAAGGTATGGGACCTGTTGCGACTGTACTTGTGCAGGAAGGAACCCTTAATGTCGGAGATATTGTGATTGCAGGAACAGCAGTAGGACATGTGCGTGCAATGATAAATGACAAGGGAAGAAGAATTAAAACAGCTACCCCTTCAACTCCTGTCGAAATTCAGGGACTTTCCGAAGCTCCTATGGGCGGCGAGCGCATTTTTGCGGTAAAAGATGAAAAACTTGCGCGTGAGGTTGCCGAGGCAAGGAAGAGCGAACAAAAAGAGACGAGATTTAGCCAAATCAAAAAGGTTTCGCTTGATAATCTCTTTGACCAGATTGACGAAGGCAATATGAAAGAGCTTAATATCATAATAAAAGCCGATGTTCAAGGCTCTGTTGAGGCTGTGCGCCAATCACTTGAAAAGCTTTCGAATGAAGAAGTAAGAGTACGCGCAATTCACGGCGGCGTGGGTGCAATAAATGAATCTGATGTTATGCTTGCAAATGCGTCAAATGCAATTATTGTCGGCTTTAATGTGCGTCCCGACTCAGGTGCACTGGCTGCTGCCGCATCTCAGGATGTGGATATCCGCCTTTACAGCATAATTTATCAGGCAATAGAGGAAATTGAAGCGGCTATGAAGGGTATGCTCGACCCGAAATTCAAAGAAAGCATTATAGGTCACGCAGAAATCCGCCAGACCTTTAAGGTTTCAGGCGTTGGAACGATTGCGGGAGCATATGTAACTGACGGTAAGATAACGAGAAATGCCGAGATAAGACTTGTGAGAGACGGAATAGTTGTATATCAGGGCAAAATCGGCAGCTTAAAGCGATTTAAAGACGATGCAAAGGAAGTTGCAGAAGGTTTTGAGTGCGGTCTTAGCATTGAAAACTATAACGATATCAAAGAGGGCGATACCGTGGAATGCTTTGTTATGGAGGAAATCGCAAGATAGCAGAAAGGCAGAATTGCTATGGCAAAAAACAGGATAAATAAAATCAATGAAGAGGTAAGACGCGAACTTTCGTCGGTGATAAGGGAATTAAAGGATACAAGAATTCCCATTTTGACGAGCGTTGTTGCGGTAAATGTGACAAACGATTTGAGCTATGCTAAATGCTATATAAGCGTTATGGGTGATGAACAGACGAAAAAAATGGCAATAGAAGGGCTTAAATCTGCGTCAGGTTATATCAGACGGGAAATGGGCAGGCGTGTTGATTTGCGTATTACGCCCGAATTCTTGTTTGAACTGGATGATTCCATTGAACACGGTGCACATATAAATAAAATGCTTAATGATATAATGAAGGGGCACAAAATAGATGAATGATGTCATAGAACTTATATTAAAAGCAGATAAAGTGGCTATTATTGCTCATGAGGATGAGGACGCAGATTCTGTCGGCAGCTGCTTTGCGATGAAATCGGCGCTTTTACAGCTTGGAAAGCAAGCCCGGTGTTATTTTAGCGCACCGATTGAAACCCATCTTGCATTTATGGGTGATGACTATACGGTTTTTGATGAAGATGAGAAAATCGAGGCAGATTTATGTATCTGCCTTGATTGCGGTGACATAAAAAGGCTCGGAAAACGCGTAAAAATATTTGAAAGTGCAGAAAATACCCTGTCAATTGACCATCACGAAACTAATACACTCTTTGCAGATGTGAATTTTGTAGATGCCAAGGCGGCGGCAACAGCTGAAATTTTGTACGGCATATTTTCCGAAATGGGAATTGAGATAAATAAGGATATCGCAAAAAATCTTTATGCTGCAATAAGTGCGGATACGGGCAGTTTTAAGTACAGCAACGTCACGCCAAAGACTATGAGTATAGCGTCAAAATTGATTGAAAAAGGTATTGACCACGCCGGTATTTCACGCCTTCTGCACGATACTGATTTAATCGGAGCAATCAGGTGTAAGGCCGAGATTATGCAAAATATCGAGAGCTATTTTGGCGGAAAACTCACCATTGTGACGGCAAGTGACGCACTTTTTGAAAAATATGGCATAACCGAGCGTGACTCCGGCGATATTGTAAATATTGCAAGGGCGGTATCTGGCTGTGAGATTGCCGTATCCATAAGGGAAACGGGTGAAAAAATAAAAATCAGTTTCCGTTCAAATGGGGAAATGTCCGTTTCGCAAATTGCCCAAAAATTTGGCGGCGGCGGTCACGCAAAGGCGGCAGGCGCAAAGGTTACGGGAAAGTCAATCGAGCAGGTAAAATCCGATGTTATAGCCGTATTTGAGGAGATTTTAAATGATTGAATATGACAAGGACGCAATAGTTTATCCCTACATAACTTCATTTATCAGAAACGAAATACCTGCGCACGACGGAATTTTAAAAGAGCTTGAAGACTATGCGGAAAAGCATAGTATCCCAATCGTCCAGATAGAGACGGCAAGGCTTTTGGAGGTTTTGTCTGCAATAAAAAGACCTGGTCGGATTTTGGAGGTTGGCTGTGCAATAGGATATTCCGCTATTTTAATGGCGCAGTATCTTGAAAAAAACGGAAGTATTACAACCCTTGAATGGGATGGGGATATGGTAGAAATTGCAAGAAGCAATATAGAAAGAGCAGGACTTTCGGACAGGATAACGGTAATACAGAATGATGCAAAGGAAGTAATTAAAACCCTTACAGGCGAATATGATATTATTTTTCTTGATGGGCCTAAGGCGCATTATATTTATATGCTTAATGACTGTATAAGACTTTTGAAAAAGGGCGGAATACTTGTATGCGATAATGTTCTGTATAAGGGAATGACGGCGGACGACGAACATGTTGTGAGGCGCAAAATCACCATTGTTAAACGCCTCAGACACTTTATTTCAGCACAGATGCAGCGGGCGGAACTTGAAACTGTAATATTGCCGCTTGGCGACGGAGTGACTGTTGCTGTAAAAAAATAATATATACGAAAAAGGGAATAAAAATATGAAAAAACCTGAGCTTTTAGCGCCCGGCGGCAGCCTTGAAAAGCTGAAAACCGCGATAACCTACGGTGCGGACGCTGTATATATCGGCGGTGAAGCTTTTAGTTTAAGAGTTGCTGCGGAGAATTTTTCTGTTGAGGATATGAAAAGAGGCTTGGAATTTGCCCATAAAAGAGATAAAAAGGTATATCTTACGGCAAATATAATTCCGCATAACAGGGATATTGCGGATTTTGAAAAATACATAAAAGAAATCGAGCCTCTTGGCTTTGACGCAGTGCTTATATCCGACCCCGGAATGTTTGAGGTGGTACGCGAAATTGCGCCAAAACTACCCATACATATAAGCACGCAGGCGAATAATGTAAATTATAAAAGTGCGTCTTTTTGGTACAAGCAGGGTGCAAAACGCGTTGTACTTGCACGCGAGATGAGTATGGCGGAAATAAAGGAAATACGCGAAAAAACACCGCCGGAACTTGAACTTGAAGCCTTTGTTCACGGCGCTATGTGTATATCATATTCCGGAAGGTGCCTTCTTTCAAATTATATGACGGCACGCGACGCAAATCAGGGCGCCTGTGCGCACCCGTGCAGGTGGAACTATTCGCTGGTTGAGGAAACAAGACCGGGAGAATATATGCCTGTTTATGAGAATGAGAGGGGCAGTTTCATTTTTAATTCCAAGGATTTGTGTATGATAGAGCATATTCCTGAAATTATTGAAAGCGGAATAACAAGCCTTAAACTCGAAGGACGGGTTAAAACGGCATATTATGTTGCAACTGTTGTAAAAGCATATCGTGATGAAATTGATAGATTTTTAGAAAATCCAAATGAATATAGATTTAATCCAAAAAGTTTGGAAGAACTTTTAAAAGTCAGCCATAGACCCTATTCTACGGGGTTTTATTTCGGTAAACCTTCCGAAGAATCGCAGGTTTACACATCAAGCTCATATATAAGAGATTATGATTTGATAGGAATTGTTACCGATTTTGATGAAAAAACGGGAATTGCGACAATTTCGCAGAGAAACAGATTTTTTAAGGGCGATGAAATTGAGGTACTTTGCCCCGACAAGCCATTTTTTTCTCAGAAAATTGAATATATGGAAAATGAAGCGGGCGAGGAAATAGATGTCGCAAGAAATGCTGAAATGATAGTGAAGATAAAACTCTGTAATACTGTAAAAAAGGGTTCTATGCTTAGAAAACAAAGGAACTGAAAACATAGTTTATATCGGAGGTGTGTTTTAGATGAAGGGCTCAAATACGATAGGCGAAAACATTATGCGTGTAAGAAAGAAAAGCGGACTCACACAGGCGCAGTTCGGGGAGGTAATAGGAAGATCTCAGAGTGCGGTTTACAGTTATGAAAATGGAAGCGTAATTCCGAGCTTTGAAGTACTCGTCGAAATATCGCATTTTTTCAATGTTTCGGTAGGTTATCTTATGGGCATAGATTCCCGACCACTTTCAGGAAAAGCACTAAGAGAGCTTTACGATATTTATGTAAAAGAGGCACAGGAAGATGAGTAGAAAAAATAAGAAACTGCCTGTTCTTTTAGGACTTGCCGCATGGGAAGTATATAGGTTCTATAAAGGCAGGGGGATTTTCAATAAAATAAGATATCGGCAGCAGCACGCATCGCTTGGGAATTATCTTGAAACACATTATCCTAACGCATTTTATTCGGATATAATAGAAGCAGACGGCGGCTGGTCGTGCGTGGTAACCGATGGCGGGCGACGGATTGTAGTTTACATGACAAAAACTGATGACGGAACATTTGTTTTTTGGGAAAAGGAGAATTAAGTTATGCACAAATTTCTTCTTTCGGCGTAATGTAATAGTATAAAGCTGAAAGGAGGAATTTTAGTATGGGTTTATTTGGCGGAAATAACTGCAATAATGACGGCGGTTGGATTTGGATATTGATTATCGTGGTTTTGGTTTTGTGCCTGCAAGACGGAAATCTTTTGGGCGGAAGCAATAATTGCTGCGATGATTGTTGCGATAACAACTGCTGTTGCTAAAATCAATCAGCGTATGGCACAGGGCGAGCCTGTGCCTTTTATTTTTTTGGGAAAATCTTGTATTTATCATAATTCTGTGATATAATACCATAGACTTTTTCATTTATGGTGAGGTACTATGATCAGAGGACTACTAAATAAAATACCGGAAAGAATAAGGCTATTGCTTTTTTGGCCGGTTTTCGGTGCAATTTTTTATTATATGGAGCTATCAGGAGCAAGGGAGTATCATATAGTACATTGTTTTTTGGACGATGTAATTCCTTTTTGCGAATATTTTATAATTCCGTATTATTTTTGGTTTGTTTTTCTCATAGGAATGATTGTTTACGGATTTTTTTGGGATTTAACAGCACTTAAAAATTATATGAAATTTACTGCTATAACATACGCGGTGACACTTTTCATATATATTATTTATCCGACAGCACAAAATTTGCGGCCCGAGGAGTTTGCAAATAACAATTTTTTTACTTATATAGTGGAATTTGCGTATAGCGTGGATACTAATACTAATGTATGTCCGTCGATACATGTGCTTGGCTCAATGGCGGTATATTTTGCGGCAGGAAGAAGCAGAATTTTCGGGACGAACAAATGGAAAGCAGTATTTTTAACAGTTACGGTTTTAATATCTGTGTCAACGCTGTTTGTAAAGCAGCATTCGGCGATTGATATTGTGGCGGCTGTGCTATTAGGGCTTATAGTATATCCGATTGTTTACCCTAAAAATAAGGAAATTGAAAAGCAAATTGAACAAAAGAGAGTAACGGTAGGAGTAGATGAATGAATAGTCAGGTAAAATCAGCAATTTTACTTTTTATAGCCCCCTTGCTGTGGGGTGTTGCATTTGTTATGCAATGTATTGTAGATACAACTGAAATAGGAACGCTAACATTTAATGCCGGCAGATTTTTGCTTGGTGCAGTCGCACTCCTGCCCGTCATAGCAATATTTGAAAAAGAGCCATACAATGAACAGAAACTCAAAAAAACTGTCATTTACGGTGCAATAACAGGAGTTATACTATTCGTCGCGTCTGAATTTCAAATGTATGGAATAAGCCTTAATAAAAGTTCAGGTAAAAGCGGATTTCTAACGGGATTATACATAGTAATTGTACCATTTTTGAACCTTTTCGTATATAAAAGAAGAGTTTCAGTAAATGAGTGGATTGCAGCTATTGTTGCACTTATAGGACTTTTTCTTTTGAGCGTGTCAGATGGCTTTGGTGATATAAATATAGGGGATGCAATGGTGTTTGTCGGTGCATTTTTCTGGGCTATACATATTTTGGCAATTGATAAGTTTGTAGAGTCTGTAAGTCCTATTAAATATTCATTTGTGCAGTATGTGACTTGTGCACTTTTAAATGCTGTTTGTGCCGTGTTTACCGAAAATATTTCTATGCGTGGCATATATATGAATATTATCCCGATATTGTATACTGGAATTTTGTCAATTGGAATGGGATACACATTTCAGATTTTGGGACAAAGGGGGGTAAGCCCGAATTTTGCCTCTATAATCCTTGCAACGGAGGGCGTTTTTGCAGCTATTTCAGGAGCAATTATTTTGGGAGAAAAAATGACAGCAGGTGGATATTTGGGTTGTGTGCTGATGTTCTTGGGAACTGTTTTATCGCAAATAAAACTAAAAAAGTTTATCGGCAAAAATGCTTGACAAAGCGGAATGAAATTGGTATAATAACAAGGTGCCTTCGGGCAGTATGCGGATGTGGCGGAATTGGCAGACGCGCTAGACTTAGGATCTAGTGTCTACGATGTGCAGGTTCAAGTCCTGTCATCCGCACCA
>DMLG01000056.1 GCA_003453455.1 Clostridiales bacterium | reverse complement strand
TTCTTTCATCATTTCAATATCATAAGCCACTCTCTGCCCTATTCTTTCTGCCTCAAGTGGTTTATTCTGAGCTTCAAAATTTTTGATTGCAATTTCTCTGTCTCTTTCGATTTCATCCAAAGCTTTCTGCAATGTGTTTGAGCCTACAGCATATTGTGAAGCTGGATAAATCGCTGCATATTCAAGCTCGTTTATCAAATTTCCAGAAACTGGGTCAAACTCGTAAATTCTGTCAATTTCATCTCCAAAAAAACTGACTCTGATTGCCATTTCAGATTGGTTTGCAGGGAAGATATCTACATTTTCACCCTTCACACGGAAAGTTGTTCTTCTAAAGTCAATGTCATTTCTTGTGTATTGAATTGAAATAAGATTGTGAATCAAATCATCTCTGTCAAGTTCTTGCCCCTTTCTTAATGAAATATGCAAGTTGTAATATTCATCTGGGCTTCCAAGACCATAAATGCAAGAAACAGATGCCACAACAATCGTGTCATTTCTCTCAAGAAGTGATGATGTTGCCGACGAGCGAAGCTTGTCAATTTCTTCGTTTACACTCATATCTTTTTCGATGTATGTGTCAGTGGAAACAATATATGCCTCAGGCTGATAATAGTCATAGTATGATACAAAAAATTCAACCGCATTATTTGGAAAAAAATCTTTAAATTCGCTGTAAAGCTGCGCTGCAAGAGTTTTATTATGCGCCAAAACAAGGGTGGGTTTATTAACCTTTGCAATAATATTTGCCATGGTAAAGGTTTTTCCCGACCCTGTAACACCCATTAATGTCTGAAATTTTTCGCCGTTTTCTATTCCCTCTGCAAGTTTTGCTACTGCCTGCGGCTGATCTCCCGACATTTTATATTCAGATATAAGCTGAAACTTTTCCATTTTTAACCTCAATTAAAGGCAGTTAATATCGCCAATTTCATACATAATCATCGCAAGCACTGCCTCGCCTGCGGTTTCCGTCCTTAAAATTCTTTTTCCCAAAGATATTACCGATATTCCGTTATTTTCTAAAAACTCAATCTCTGATTTATCAAATCCGCCCTCAGGACCGATTAAAAATGCCACTGTTTTCGGATTTTCACAAGATAAAAGCACATCTTTTAATGTATTATTTTCCTCACATTCATATGCAACAAAGGAAATATCCGCACCTTTTAAAATCCCGACGGCGTCTTTTAAATCTATGGCATCATAAATTTCAGGAATTACTCCTCTTCCCGACTGCTGCGCCGCTTCTTTTGCAATTCTTTGCCACCTTGCGGTCTTTTTATCCTTTTCCGTTTTGGAAATAGAGCGGTTCAAGCTGCACGGATAAATCTTGCATATCCCAAGCTCGGTGTTTTTTTGTATGATATAATCCATTTTGCTCGCCTTTGGTATTCCCTGAATTAAGGTGATTTTAACAGGCGGTTCTGTATCAGATTTTTCTTTTTTTGTGATATTGCATACAATTTCGGATTTTGAAATATTTGATATCTCTGCAAGATAATCAAAGCCTTTACCATCACAGCAGGTTAGAAAATCCCCAGCTTTTAAGCGCAACACTCTTGAAATATGTATTACATCTTCACCTTTTATCACGATTTTGTTTTCCGAAATATTTTCTCTTGGTATAAAAAATCTGGACATAAAATATTACAGACTGCACTTAAATTCTGCCCAGTCTGCACTCCTCTTTTCTGAAATTATTCTAAACCCTGCGTCTTTAATTTTGTTTTTTACTTCAAGAATTCTGTCCGAAATTATTCCCGAGGCAATAAAAAACCCGTCATCTTGCAGCACTTTTTTAACAAGCGGCAATAGTGCTATTATCACATCTGCAACTATATTTGCAAGAACGACATCGTATCTTTTTTGTAAAATTTTATCTCGCAATTCGCTATTTTCCAAAACATTTCCGATATAAATTCTGCATTTATCTTTATCAATGTTATTGCGCATTAGATTTTCCAAAACAGTTTTTTGCGAATTTTCGTCTATATCAACAGCTACTGCGTCTTTTGCACCAAAAAGGAGTGAAACTATGGACAAAATTCCGCTCCCTGTACCTAAATCAAGTACTCTTTCTCCGCCTTTTACAGTATCTACAATATCTTCAAGGCACATTTTTGTGGTATGATGCGTACCGGTTCCAAAGCTCAACCCAGGGTTTATTTCAAAAACCGTTTTTTCGCAAGGCTCGACATCTTCCCAATATGGTTTTATAATAAGCTTTTCCCCTATTTCAAAGGTATGAAAATGCTTTTTCCAGCTTTCCTGCCAATCCTCTCCTAAAAGTTTTTCGTATTTTAACGAAAGTCGTCCGAAAGTGCCGTTTTTATCAGACATTTTCAGCTTTTTAAGCTCTGTTTCTATATCGGGAATGAGTTCAACATCTTCTGATTTTATATAAAAATCAATGTGAGTTTCTGAGTGCATTTCGGATATCAAATCATCGTCCACATAATCCCACGACGAGCGGTTTTCTTCCAAAAATGCGCTAAACTCCTCCTCGTCACTTACCTGAGTGCTGTCTATGCCAAAATCAAGCAGCATTCCCAAAACCGGTTCAATGCCTTCTTTTGATAAATAAATAGTTACCTTTGTCCAATCCATTTTGCGCCTCTTAATCAAGATAATCTTTTAGTTTTTTGCTTCTTGACGGATGACGCAGTTTTCTTAACGCTTTTGCCTCAATCTGTCTTATACGCTCACGGGTTACATCAAACTCTTTTCCTACCTCTTCCAAGGTGCGGGGTCTCCCGTCTTCAAGTCCGAAACGAAGTCTCAAAACTTTTGCCTCGCGCGTTGTAAGGGTCTTTAAGACATCTTCAAGCTGTTCTTTAAGCATAACAAAGCTTGCAACCTCAGACGGTGCAGGAGCATCATCATCAGGGATAAAGTCGCCCAAATGACTATCCTCTTCTTCACCGATAGGAGTTTCCAGGGATACAGGCTCCTGCGAAATTTTTGATATTTCACGCACCTTTTCAACAGATAAATTAAGCTCTTTTGCAAGCTCTTCTGTGGTAGGCTCTCTTCCCAGCTCCTGCACAAGCTGGCGCGAAATTCTTACGAGCTTATTTATCGTTTCAACCATATGCACAGGTATTCTTATAGTTCGCGCCTGGTCAGCAATCGCTCTTGTAATTGCCTGCCGTATCCACCATGTAGCATATGTGCTGAATTTATACCCTTTTGAGTAATCGAACTTGTCCACAGCCTTGATAAGTCCCAGATTTCCCTCCTGAATTAAGTCCAAAAAGAGCATTCCGCGTCCGACATAGCGTTTTGCGATACTTACAACAAGCCTTAAATTTGCCTCGGCAAGCTTTTTCTTTGCCACTTCATCACCCTCGGACATTCTTTTGGCAAGCTCCAATTCTTCATCAGCGTCCAATAGGTCAACCTTTCCTATTTCCTTTAAATACATTTTGACATGGTCGTCAATACTGATACCGTCAGGAACGGACAAATCCTCCAAATCTTCTTTTGATACCTCGATTTCTTCCAGTTCTTTTTCGAGGTCGTCTACAATTTCCACGCCCTCTTTTTCAAGAGCGTCGTAGATTGTTTCAATCTCTTCTGTGGTAATTTCCGTATCAAAAAACGAGTTTACGATATCATTGTTTGTGAGCACGCCCTTTTTCTTACCTTTTTCAATAAGGTCTTTTACCATTTGTTTTTTTTGTTCTAAATCTGACATTTTCTTCTATTCCCTTCCGAGTTTTAATCTTAAATCAAGCAGTTCTCTTAACTTCATAACATCATTTTCTTTTTTTGCCTGCTCGATTTTTTCGTCTAAATTCTGTATTTTTATCCTATTTACAAGCTGAGCAATGGTATTTTTTTCATCCGAGTATGTTTCCAGATTGCAAAAAATTTCCGACACATAGCTCGCCTCATCGCCTTCAAATTTTGCGGTGATAACGGCTGAATCTATCGGCTCGCCCCTCTCGTAGCAGTCATATACTATCCTCGAAAGGCGCCTTAAAACATCATTCGAGTAATCAGACGGCAAAAATTCATCTTTTATTGCGTTATATGAGGCTTTACTCTCAATCACAAGGCTTAACAGCTTTTTTTCTGCATCTTCATTTATACTGTTTTTTCGTTTTAAAGAATTCACCGAAACTCTTGCTATTTTTTTTGTGCCTGTACTTATTTTATCTGCCGATTTATGCTTCCTGATTTCAGAATATATAGCATCTTTTGATATCTCTGTTTCATCAGATATTCTCTTTATATAAGCATCCGCCTCTATGGCGTTTGGAATTTTAGCAAGAAGATTTGAAGTTTCTTCAACAAAGAGTGCCTTCCCGTCAGTTGTATCAAGATTATATTTCTTTCGTATGCCGTTTATAAGATAATCGGTTGAGGCGATGCTTTTATCCATTACCTCACGGAATTTTGCGGCGCCGTTTTTATTTATGTATTCATCGGGGTCCTTTGCTCCCGTAAGCTGCATTATCCGACATTTTCCGCCAACAGAGGTTATTATCTCTATCGCGCGTTTTGTAGCAGCTTGTCCTGCTTCGTCGCTATCATAACACAAAAGGATTTCATCAGTGTATTTCATTAAAAGCTTTGCCTGCTCCTCGGTAAGCGCAGTACCCAAAGTTGCAGTAATATTTGTAACTCCCGACTTATATACCGAAATAACATCCATATACCCTTCACAAAGGATGCAACGCTCTTGTGACTCTTTCTTTGCAAGATTTAAAGAAAAAAGATTTTTTCCTTTATTAAACACAGGTGTATCGGGTGAATTAAGATATTTTGGCGGCTTATACCCGTCTTTTTCAGAAGCGTCAATAATTCTTCCGCCAAAGGCTATTACATTGCCTCGTAAATCAATTATGGGAAAAATCACCCTTCTACGAAACTTGTCAACAGCCTTCCCATTTCTTGATACTAAAAGGCCTGAATCCAAAAGCTCGCTATCGCTAAATCCAAGTTTATTCATATACTTTTTTAAAGCATCAAAACTGTCAGGTGCGTACCCAAGTCCGAATTTTGTTATTGTTTTTGCGTCAATTGCGCGTTTTTTCAGGTATTCAAGTCCTGCTCTTCCGGGTTCAGACTTTGTAAGCGTCTCATAATAAAATCGAGCAGCTGTTTTATTGATATCAAGAATACGCTTTTTCTTTTGGTACAGCTTGCTATCAATGGGAGAATCGTCCTCAGGCAGTATTATTCCTGCTCTATCCGCCATTAGTTTTAATGCCTCAACAAAGTCAAGGCCTTCCGCTCTCATTACAAATTGGACAAGATTTCCGCCCACGCCGCAGCCAAAGCAATGAAAAAGCTGTTTTTCCTGATTGACATGAAAAGAGGGCGATTTTTCTTTATGAAACGGACAGAGTCCTGTATAGTCTCTGCCGTTTTTTCTGAGCTTTACATATTGGGACACATAGTCCACTATGTCATTTTGCGAAAAAACCTCATTTATAAGCTCGTCCGAGTATTTCGGCATAAAATCTCCCCCTTTCAGATATTTTTTAATAATATTACCAATAACTGTATTTTTATGCAGATTCTATCACTGCAAAATTCCCGTCTTTGCGTTTATATACAACATTCAGCTCATCGGTATCCTGATTTTTGAATACGAAAAAGCTGTGTCCCAAAAGGTTCATTTGAAGGATTGCCTCCTGCACACTCATAGGCTTTACCGAAAAGCGTTTTGTTTTAATGACTTTAAATTCTTCGTCCTCTTCCTCCGAAAAGACCTCTCCGCTTAAAAGCGCATTGTCAGACACTGCCTCACGCTTTATGCGCTTTTCAAGTTTTGTTTTATTCTTTCGGATTTGACGCTCTATAATATCAACAACTTTATCTATTGCCGAAAAAATGTCATCCTGTTGCGCCTCAGCACGCACCATCAGTCCATCGGAATATATTGTAGCTTCAATGTATTCCTTGTCTTTTTGCGAGCCGATTACAATGCGTGCCTCCGGTTCGGTTTTGAAAAACTTATCGAGTTTTCCGATTTTTTTTGTGATGTAATCTGTTTTCTTTTCATTTACTGTCATTTTTCTTCCAATGATATTGAACTTCATACACTCATCTCCTAATAAAACATATGAGGTTACCCTCAAAGTATTATATACCCATTTTACAAAAGAATAAACATTTATATTGAAAAAAAAGAAAAATAATGTTATAATTACGAATATATTTCTGTAATTTGCAATTTATAATAAAAAAATGTTGCCAAGGAGAAAAAAATGAGGAAAGTTTTATCTTCTGAAATAACGGAAGCCGTAAAAAATATGTGTATTTCCGCAAACTGCAATCTTGATAACTCAATACTTAAAAGCCTTGTTTTGGCTAAACAAAAAAATCAGTCATCTGCATCTTTAAATGCACTCGAAAGCATAATAAAAAATGCTGAAATTGCTAAAAACAAGCAGATGCCAATATGTCAGGATACAGGAATGGCGGTCTTTTTTGTAAAAATCGGAAAAGATGTATTTATTGAAGGCGATAATTTGGATATAGCAATAGAAAAAGGGGTAAAAAAAGGATACAGCGAAGGTTACCTGCGAAAATCAATAGTTTCAGACCCGCTTTTCAGAACAAATACCGGTGACAACACGCCTCCTGTTATACATTACAGCTTTTGCGATTCGGACAAAATTGAAATAACCTTTCTGCCGAAAGGATTTGGCAGTGAAAATAAGTCAAAATTAAAGATGCTTAATCCCTCGGACGGACGGGAAGGAATAATAGATTTTGTGGTAAATACAGTTAAAGAGGCAGGAGCAAGTCCCTGTCCTCCAATAATTGTAGGCGTAGGTATCGGAGGGAATTTTGAAAAATGCGCTGAGCTTTCAAAATTTGCCCTATCTCGGAGCATAGATATTCCTAATAAAAATCCGTATTATGCACAGCTTGAAGACGAACTTCTTGAACGCATAAATAAATTGGGCATAGGTCCGCAAGGATACGGCGGAGAAACTACGGCGCTTGGCGTAAATATTGAGGTTTATCCTACGCATATTGCAGGGCTTCCCGTTGCTGTCAATATAAGCTGTCACGCAACGCGCCACCAAAGTGTTATTATTTAGCTAAATACTTGAATTTTTAAAGTTTTTATGCTAAAATATCCCCGTTAAAAAGATAAGGAGAAGAAAAATGAGCAAGAAAATAATTATGAAAACACCGCTTGTCGAAATGGACGGCGACGAGATGACAAGAGTTATATGGAAGGACATAAAGGACATACTGCTTCTTCCCTATATAGATTTAAAAACCGAGTATTACGATTTGGGACTTGAAAACAGAAATAAAACTGATGATAAAGTTACAACAGAGTCAGCAGAAGCTACAAAAAAATACGGTGTTGCAGTAAAATGTGCAACTATAACACCAAATGCAGACAGGGTTAAGGAATACAATTTGAAGGAAATGTGGAAGTCTCCAAACGGAACTATCCGTGCTATTTTAGACGGCACGGTATTTAGAACTCCCATTTTAGTAAAGGGTGTAACGCCCTTCATTCCAACCTGGACAAAGCCGATTACTGTTGCAAGACACGCATACGGTGACATTTATAAAAATACCGAAATGCAGGTAAAGGACGGAGATAAATGCGAACTTTTGGTAACCGATAAAAACGGAAATGAAACCAAAAAAACAATTTTTGATTTTTGCGGAACTGACGGAATAATTCAAGGGCTACATAACAAGGATAATTCTATAACAAGCTTTGCAAAATCTTGCTTTAACTACGCATTGGAAACAAAGCAGGATGTTTGGTTTGCTACCAAAGACACGATTTCTAAGCAGTATGACCACCATTTTAAAGATATTTTTGCTGATGTTTTTGAAAAAGAATACAAAGAAAGTTTTGAAAAAGCAGGTATTGAATACTTTTATACCCTTATAGATGACGCTGTTGCGCGCGTTATTCGCTCAAACGGCGGATTTATATGGGCACTCAAAAACTATGATGGCGATGTTATGAGCGATATGGTTGCGACAGCCTACGGCTCTCTTGCTATGATGACCTCTGTTTTGGTTTCACCTGACGGCATTTATGAATATGAGGCGGCACATGGCACGGTACAGCGCCACTATTACAAATATTTAAAGGGCGAAGAAACCTCAACAAACAGCGTTGCTACAATTTTTGCTTGGAGCGGAGCACTAAAAAAACGCGGAGATTTAGACAATATACCTGAGCTTTCACAATTTGCCGAAAATTTAGAAAAAGCAACCGTCAAAACAATAGAAAACGGCATTATGACGGGCGATTTATATGCGCTTTCTACCCTTCCCAATAAGAAGAAGGTAAATACAAAAGACTTTTTGAAAGCAATAAAAGAAACACTTGATACGATGATTTGATATGAATAGATTTGAAAGAACCCAAAACCTTATAGGAAAAGACAGTCTGGAAAAGTTAAAATCAAAGAATATAATAATTTTTGGAATAGGCGGCGTCGGTTCATTTGTATCAGAGGCTGCGGCAAGATGCGGAATAGGCAAAATTGCCCTTGTTGATGGTGATGTTGTGAGTAAAAGCAATATAAACAGACAGATTGTTGCCCTTACCTCTACAATTGGAATACCAAAGACTTCTGTTATGGCAGAGCGTATCCGCGATATTAACCCCAATTGCAGCGTAACAGAGTTCAATACATTTTATCGTTCTGAAAATGACATTGACCTGTCAGGGTACGATTATATAATTGATGCCATAGATACTGTAACATCAAAGCTTATTCTAATTTGCGAAGCAAACCGCCTCCATATACCAATTATCAGCTGTATGGGGACTGGTAACAAGTTAGACGCATCAAGGTTTGAAATTTCCGATATTTCCAAAACCTCGGTCTGCCCATTAGCAAAGGTTATGCGGCGCGAGCTCAAATCAAGAGGTATTTATCATCTCAAAGTTTTGTATTCAAAGGAGGCGCCAAAAAGGGCGAATGGCGGCGAAAACCCACGCATTCCGGCAAGTATTTCCTTTGTACCGCCCGTCGCAGGTATGCTTATTGCAGGAGAAATGATAAGAGATTTAATTAAAAGCAGTCTATTTTAGACTGCTTTTTTCTATCGCTTTACAAAGCGCAAAAACGGTAACTTTCTCTGCACCAACATTTTTTAGTGCCCTTGCACATTGGTTTGCCGTTTCGCCCATTGTATATATGTCATCAACCAAAAGTACCTTTTTGCCGCAAACTGAATTATCCTGTGCCAAAAAGGCGTCTTTTACATTTTTTATTCTATCATATCCTGTAAGTGAGCTTTGGTGGACTGTATCCCTTATTCTAAAAAGCGACGAGGTATCGACCTGTTTTTTCAAAACCTTTGCAAGTCTATCAGAAATAATTTCCGATTGATTATATCCGCGCTCTTCAAATCTGTTTTTATGAAGCGGTACAGGGATTATAATATCACAATCACTTAACAATTCCATTTTCTTCAAATACTCCAAAGCAAGTGCGGTAAGAAAAGTGCCGTATAGTCTTTGACCTGAATATTTAAATTCGCGCACAGCTTCTGAAATTATGCCATCATACAAAAACGGAGCAATCACGATATCCACATACTCTCTGCCGCAAAAGGTCATATCTTTTGTGGTATGAATAGTTTGACTGCACTCCCTGCAAAGTCCTATATCCCCAAAAAGCATAACCATAGAGCTTCTTTGTTTATTAAAGCCGCAGCCTATACAAAAGTATTTTTCAAATCCAAACATTACTTTATCAGCCCCGAAATTCTTTTATAAATAAGCATTGTAATTACTGACAAAACTGTGCCTTTAACAAGATTAAACGGCGTTATTGTAAATGCAGTAATTCTGAATTTTGTTAATAAATCAGCATTTTTCATATAAAGCGGAAGCATTATGTAAAAATTAACAAAAAATGCAAACACACAAAGTACACCAGTTGCAGCTATGAGTGCCAAAGCTGCATTTTTTTTAGTTTTATTCTTCTTATAAATCATGCCTAAGGTAAAAACAAATGCGCCGTTTACCAAGAAATTTGCAAATTCCCCCACTCCGCCTGTTGAGGTTACAACTAAATGCAAAAGATTTTTTATAAGCTCCACCAAAACGCCAGCCAAAGGCCCTACTGCAAAGGAAATAATAATTGCCGGTATATCGGAAAATTCAATTTCCAAAAATCCACCTACCTTAAACGGCAGATGTATCATCTGTAAAAGAAAAGCTATTGATGAAAACACGCCTATTTTTACAACTGTACTGTTTTTCATAAAATTACCTCCAAGAAAAAATGTCCGAATATTTTCGGACAAAAGAAAAACACTTCTTCCATCCGGACTTTACCGTCGGTTTCGGAATTTCAC
>DMLG01000132.1:1432-12704 GCA_003453455.1 Clostridiales bacterium | reverse complement strand
GAGCGCAAAGCCTTCGATTTTTCCGATGTTGTGCAGATGCTTTCGGAAAAGCTTATAAGGCGTCATCCGCATGTTTTTGGAGATATTGAGCGTCCGAAAACGCCTGAGGAAAGCTTAAAATTATGGCAGTCGGTAAAAAAGACGGAAAAAATGAAAAAGGATGAGTAAAACCATGAATAATACTTTTAGAAATAGAATTTTTGCAGTATTGATATTTATTGTTGCATATGCTTCATTTTGTGTAACTTCAATTTTCGCAGAAGACTATTCAGATGTAATAGTAAGTTTGCAAATAAATAATCCTATGATGAAAGTTAATGGTTTAGAAAAAGAGATAGATACAGGTTATGGAACAAAACCGATCGTGATAGAGGAAAGAACACTGGTTCCTATCAGAGCAATAGTAGAAGCGTTTGGCGGTACAGTTGAATGGGATAGTGCAGAAAGAGCTGTATTACTTAATATGAATAATGATACAATAAAACTGATCATTGACAGCAGTACGGCGTATTTGAACAATGAAGCGGAAGTATTAGATGTAGTCCCACAAGTGATAAATGAGAGAACAATGCTTCCGATACGCTTTGTCGCAGAAGGCTTTAACCTTGGTATTGCATGGGACAGTGAAACACAAACTATATATGTTATAAGGGATTATTTTAATCAGCAGGAATATGATAATTTAATGGGCGAATTACAGGAATACTCTGGGGAACCATATTTACAAATAAATGGAAACAAGCCACTTTTCAAGGATTATGAAATTATAACGGGTTCATTTGAGTATTACAGCAATCTTGACGATTTTGGGAGATGCAATGTTTGTTATTCATCAATAACATCAGACATAATGCCCATTGAGTCACGAGAAAGTATAAGCTCGGTGACGCCAAGCGGTTGGGTTAACAATGCTTATGATATTATTGAAGGAAAATATCTCTACAATAGGTGTCATCTCATTGGATTTCAATTGACGGGTGAAAATGCAAACAAAAAGAATATTATTACAGGTACAAGATATATGAATGTAGAGGGAATGTTACCCTTTGAAAATAGTGTGGCGGAGTACATAAAAACAACAGGCAATAGAGTTATGTACCGAGCAACCCCTGTATTTATTAAAGATAATCTTGTTGCAAACGGTGTTCTGTTAGAAGCATACTCTGTGGAAGATGGGGGAGAGGGTGTTTCATTTTGCGTTTATTGCTATAATATTCAACCTGGTATAACAATAGATTATAAAACAGGTACTAACAAATTAAATGATGAAAAATATACAAACTTAAATGAAACTGGTGCTATAAGTGGTATTTATCGCACACCATCAGGTAAAAGGTATCATTATGACTATGATTGTGGCGGGAAAAACAGCTATGAAATTACGCTTGAAGAAGCGATTGAAGCAGGTTTAACCCCGTGTAAAAAATGTGTTAAATAAAGAGGAGGAACAGTTATGTTAGGAAATTTCACTTATTCTAACCCCACAAAACTTTATTTTGGGGAAAACGCACTTGAAAATCTAAGGGAAGAGATGGGCAAATACGGCGAAAATATTATGCTTACCTACGGAGGCGGCTCAATCAAAAAAAACGGTCTTTATGATGATGTTATGAAGATTTTAAAGGATTGCAAAAAAACAGTAACCGAGCTTTCGGGCGTAATGCCAAACCCCACAGTTGAAAAGCTTTACGAGGGCGCGCGCCTTGCAAGAGAAAATAATATTGATTTAATTCTTGCTGTCGGCGGCGGTTCTGTCTGCGATTATTCAAAGGCTGTGTCTGTATCGGCATACTGCGAAGAAGACCCGTGGGAGAAGTATTACCTTCGTATGGAAGATGTTGATAATAAAATCATACCTGTGGGTTGTATTCTAACTATGGTTGGCACGGGATCAGAGATGAACGGCGGTGCGGTTATTACAAATCACGAACAAAAACTAAAAATCGGTCATGTTTTCGGAGAAGAGGTTTTTCCTAAATTTTCTATATTAAATCCGGTTTTAACTTATACTCTTCCCAAATACCAAATGGTAGCAGGCTTTTTTGACATAATGAATCACATAACAGAGCAATATTTCTCCGGTGAGGATGATAATACCTCCGATTATATTATGGAGGGTCTTATGAAATCGCTTATTGTAAGCTCAAAAGCCGCAGTCAAAAATCCGCAAGACTATGAGGCGCGCAGCAACATTATGTGGATTGCAACATGGGCGCTTAATACTCTTGTAGCAAAGGGAAAATCGACCGATTGGGAAGTACATATGATAGGTCAGGCGGTGGGCGCATATACCGATGCGACGCACGGTATGACGCTTGCGGCTGTGGCACTTCCGTATTATCGTCACATAATGCCTTACGGACTCCAAAAATTCAAAAGATTTGCGATAAATGTCTGGAATGTAAATCCTGATGGCAAGAGCGACGAGGAAATTGCAAAAGAAGGACTTGCTAAAATGGAGGCATGGATGCGTGAGATAGGGCTTGTTATGAATATTTCCGAGCTTGGCGCAACAGAAGAAATGATAGACGGTATTGCGGATGCAACTTTCCTTTTAGACGGAGGTTATAAGACGCTTACAAAGGAAGAGGTTATAGAAATCTTAAAGGAAGCTATGTAAAAAAATCAGGCTCATATTAGAGCCTGATTTTTTAATATTTATTATTTTCCTCCGAATCGGTCAAAAGAGCGTGAATGTGCAGATGGGGTACGCCTTGATTTTGCGGAAGTTTGGGTTTTGTTTGTTCCGTTTTGTGAAACAAGGCGTTTTCTGCGTATGCGGCGTTTTCTGCTTCTTACGATGTTAAGCCGTACCCATATTGCTGCAACAATGAGTATAATTATAAGCACGATGGGATTAAAGATAAATCTGAAAATAGTAGCAAATATATGAAGGAAAAAATCCCTTTTTACCTCATTTGCGGCAACAACATTTGCAGTTTTTATCGTTTTTCCGTTGTAGGAATAGGTTATAGTTCCAAAGTAGTCACCCTGATGAATGGGAGCTTTGAGGTCTTGGATTATATTTACCTCGCTGGTAATCGCATCGCTGTCTGCGGTGTTTTTCAAGGTGATATAAACATCGTCCTCTACGGTAATAGCAACACGAGAAGAGTCCTTTGCCTCACTTACCTTTGAATCGTAAACTATATCGCCCTTTTTTGCGAGCATTACCGATTTGTAATTTTCAAAAACATAATCAAGCATTTTTGCGGTATCAACAAAAGAATATGCACTGTCTTTTGCGTCTTGATTGTCACAACCCATAACGACGCTTATTATGTTGAGGTTATTTTTTTCTGCTGCTGACACAAGACAATATCCCGCATCTGTGCTGTTTCCTGATTTTACACCGATTGCACCTGCATAATAATGATAAGGATATTTATATCTGCTCACAAGGTGATTTGTGCTTAAAAGGGTTTGCGTTCCGTGAGGTGTTTGCATATCATACTTTGGAGTTTTCACAATGTTTTTGAACTCGGTATTTTGCATAGCATATCGGGACAATGCAGCAAGGTCAGCCGCTGACATATAGTGTTCTCCGTCTGGAAATCCTGTGGGATTTGCAAAATGCGTATTTGAAAGTCCCAGTTCCTCGGCTTTTTCATTCATCTTTCCGACAAATGCATCGATAGTTCCTGAGACACCGATGGCTATTGCGTTTGCCGCATCATTATCCGAATTTAAAAGTATTGCGTAAAGAAGCTGTTCCAAGGTGTAAGACTCGCCGACTTTTATGCCGAGCTGCGGCTGGTCATATTTTACATTTGCCAAAGCCTCTTCCGTTACGGTAAATGAGTCGCCCAAAGCGGCGTTTTCCAAGGCTATTATGGCGGTCATAATATTTGAAGTTCCGGCAGTCGGCAGTTTTTTTTCTGCATCTTGGGCATATATAGCATCGCCTGAATTTGCATCAATTACTATGGCAGAGGTTGCACGAGGCTTAGGAAATGTTGTTTTTGATACATTTTCCGAGGATTCCTCCTCCGATTCGGTGTTCTTTGATGTAACTTTTGTTGGTTCATCGGTTTTTTTGTCCGAAGATTTTTCGGCAAATACGCCAAAGTTTAAAAAGCAGGTCAAAAAAGCGGAAACAAGAAGCAGGGAACAAAATCTTTTCATAGTTTTTCCTTTCAGGTGTGCAAATAGCACCGTTTTAATAAATAAAATACTATATTTAGTTCATAAATTTGTCCGTTGTTTTCTATAATATTAGTGGATTTTGTAAAGAACACACCATAATATGATATAATTATACATAAAACGAGAAAAATTTGCAAGAAAATTGATAAATTTTGTAAAAAAAGTATAGCAAAAATTATTTTTTATGATATACTAAATGTTATAAGGTGGAATAAGGTGTGTTTTTATGAAAATATTAAAAAGATACTATATTTTTATATTTATTTTCGCTTTGGTTATAGGACTTATAATAAGAGATATCAGCACATCAAAGTTTGCCGTCATAAAAACCTCACAGGCGTATGCGCCGGATACGGTAAATGTAATTGAAGAAGCTGATACAGACGGTGAAAAAGTGAATATAAACACTGCATCAAAACGCATTTTGATGAGTTTGGACGGCATAGGCGAAAAAATGTCGGAGCGGATTATAGAGTACCGCGAGAAAAACGGCAGATTTGAGACAATAGAGGACATTATGAGAATAAGCGGAATAGGGTATGACACATTTTTAAAACTCAAAGATTACATAACGGTTGAATAAGGGGAAGAAAAATGAAAATTTTGGTAGTAGATGATGAGAAAATTATCGTAAAAGGGCTTAAATACAATCTTGAACAGGAAGGGTATCAGGTGGTTTGCGCATATGACGGGGAGGAAGCCGTAAAAATGGCGAGAGACGCAAGTATTGATTTGATTTTGCTTGATGTTATGCTGCCTAAAACAGACGGTCTTACGGCGTGCAGAACAATAAGGACTTTTTCCGATGTGCCCATTATAATGCTCACGGCAAGGAGTGAGGATATAGATAAGATTTTAGGACTTGAATATGGTGCTGACGATTATATAACAAAGCCATTCAATATCCGTGAGGTGACATCAAGAATAAAAGCAATACTGCGCCGTACAAATCCGACCTCGCAGAGAAGCCGTGATGTACTCGTTTCGGGGGATATACAGCTTGACTATAATCTGCGCAGAGTTACGGTAAAGGGTAAAGTTATCGAGCTTACGGGAAAGGAATTTGACCTTCTCGATTTGTTTTTGAAAAATCCGGGAAAGGTTTATACAAGAGAGGGGCTTTTGGATATAGCGTGGGGAGTTGAGTACCCGGGAGATGAGCGTACGGTGGATGTGCATATCAGGCGTCTTCGCGAGAAAATAGAGGAAAATCCCGCAGAGCCTTTATACATTAAGACAAAATGGGGTGTTGGATATTACTACAAAAAAGATTAAAGAGTTTTTCTACTCAATGCGCTTTTCACTTATGGCAACATATGTGGTAGTAATACTGATTGCCATAACTCTTTTAAGCGTGTATATTTTGGGCGTTTTAACGGATAGTTTTTACAGTACGGAAAAGGTAAATCTTTTTGCGAAGGCAAATATTGTTTCGGGACTTGTGGCCGATACTGAAAGTATTACCGATGAAACGAGAGAAAATATTGCAAAAACGCTTTACGGAAGTAATATGCGCTGTATTATAACAGGCAGAGATTTAAGGGCGGTTTTTGACTCAAATAACGATTCTGATATAGTTGGTAAAGTAGTAATCCGCGAGGCAATAAATAAATGTATGGCATCCGGCGAGGAAACATATGTAAAGTTAAAGGGTGTAAATGAAATAAATATGCTTTCGGTAGCCGTACCGCTTATGTCAGGAAGTAAAACGATTGGTGCAGTGTACTTGGCTGAATCGATAGCAGGAGCTGATGCGGCTGTCGGCGATATAAAACGCAATCTTATTATTTTTGCGGTCATTACAAGTATCCTTATTGCAATGCTCAGTTTAGCTTTGTCTTTTATGACAACGGCGCCGATAGATAATTTTATCGCGGTATCAAAGGAAATCTCAAAGGGAAATTTTAATGTAAAGGCGAAGGAAAAGGGAACAAGTGAGCTTGTTGAAATGGCAAAGGCGCTTAACTATATGTCGCAGGAGCTTGAAGATTTTGAGCAAAACCGGAAAAAGTTTGTTTCTGATGTTTCGCACGAGCTGAAAACGCCGCTTGCCACAATAAAACTTATTTGCGACAGTATTGTAACAACGGATAATCCTGAGCCGCATATGGTACAAGACTTTTTGGGAGATTTGAGCGATGAGGTTGATAGGCTTACCCGTCTTGTAGAGAGGCTTTTAACACTAACAAAGATGGATGCAAGTCAAAAGACAGCAACGGTTACGCCTGTGGATTTTGTGGTTATGTTAAAAGCCATTGTAAGAAAACTTACCCCTAACAGCCATGCAAAAAACATTATGCTGTATGACGATTTCGAAGATATAACGCTTGAACCTATTATGCTTGATTATGACAAAATCTGGGAAGCGGTTTATAATGTAACCGATAACGCCATAAAATATACGCCTGAGGGCGGATTTGTGCGTATGGGGCTTGGTATTAAAAATCAAATGGTTATTGTGACAATAGAGGATAACGGACCGGGTATTCCTGACAGCGAAAAGGAGCGCATTTTTGACAGATTTTACCGTTTGGACGATTCCAGAGCGCGCGATACTGGCGGAACAGGATTAGGACTTGCCATAGCGAAAGAAGCGGTAGTGTTGCACGGAGGCGAAATTTCAGTAAAAGACGGCAAAAACGGCGGAAGTATATTCACGATAAGTATACCCTACATAAGGGAAATGGCGGAAGGCGTATAAAAGCGAGGTATGTTATGTTAAGAACGAGAAAAATAGTATTGCTTGTAACTGTTTTTATACTTGCAGGGATAACCGTCTTTACAATAGCCAATAAAAATAAAGGAAACGGAAAAACTGATGTTACCCTGTATTTTCTAAGCGCAGATAAAGGCAGCATTATAGGCTATGAAAAAGCGTTTTTGGCGGAAAACAATGATGAACTTTACAGGTCGGTTGCGGAGAGCCTTATAAAAGGTCCGAAGAGCAAGAGATATACAGCAGTTATCGATAAAAATACCCAGATAAAAAGCATAATAAATAACAGCGGAAATCTCACAGTTGATTTTTCCGGGGATTATGAAAAGTCAGACCTTTTGTCAACCTATGCGGTAGTCAAAACATTTTCACAGCTTCCGGATGTAAAAGCGGTAATGATAACTGCCGGCGGACGCGATGTTTTGGAAAGCGGATTTATTAAAGGCGATGAAATAAATCTGGAATCGGACGATGACTGTGCGCAAACAGTACATCTGTATTTTGCAGATGAAGAAAAGAAAGAGCTTGTAGGTGAATACAGAAAAATAAACATTTTAGATACTCAACCAATAGAACAATATATTATAAAGGAGCTTATAAAGGGACCAAAAATAAAGGGGCATATAAGACTTTTGCCAAAAGAAGCAGATGTGGTTTCAGCGGAAACCACAGACGGGACTTGCTATGTGAACTTTAAAAAGCGCTTTTCTTCAAAAGAATTAAGAGAACTTATGATATATTCGATAGTCAATTCCCTTACCGAGATAAGCGGTGTTGACTGCGTACAATTTTTGATAGACGGAAAAAAAAGCGATAATATGGGCACGCCTGATATAAGCGTACCGCTTTATCGCAATGAAGGCATAATTCGATAAAAGTATCAGATATTTTTAAAATTAAGAATGTTGAGGTCGTTTGGAACATAGTCTTCAAGGTAATCGAGCATACTGTCAATATCGGAGAATACTTTAAAAAGTTCTCTGCACGCAGGATTTACAAAATTTTCCGATATTGCATGTTCCATAAGCGATATTAAATTGTCAAAATATCCGTTTACATTGAAAATTGCCATTGCTTTGGTATGACGCGAAAGCTGTTTTAAAGTCAGCATTTCAAAAAATTCATCAAATGTACCGATGCCTCCGGGCGCCATTATGAATGCGTCCGCTTTATCCTCCATAACTTGCTTGCGCTCGCGCATTGTTGCGGTTTTTATAAGCTCATCGCATTTATCATACAGCATACCGTCAACATTGAAAAATGTTGGTACAATGCCGATAACTTTGCCGCCGCCTGCGGTTACGCCTCTTGCAGTAGCGCCCATAACCCCTCCTGCACCTGCGCCATAGATGAGGGTGTGTGAACGCTTTGCCATACTTTTTCCAAGCTTTTGGGAGGCGGTTATATAGACTTTATCTATATCATTACTTGATGCACCGTATAAACAAATATTCATAATTTTAAAATCTCCTTTCAGGAAATGACTTTTACAATATAGTCTATGCAAAAAAACTTTAATATATTTTATAACAAATGGTAACAAATTTCAACTGTTTTGTCACTTTACCCTATAAAAAACTACAATAAATGAAAAGAGGGAACATTCAATATGCGAAGAGCAGGTATTTTAATGCACATTTCGAGCCTTGCATCCGATTACGGTATAGGTACGATTGGACAAAAGGCATTTGAATTTGTGGATTTTTTAAAAAAAACAGGTCAGAGATACTGGCAGATACTTCCGCTTAATCCAACTGACTTTAATAATTCTCCGTATCAGAGCCCAAGTGTTTTTGCAGGCAATCCGCTTTTAATTGATATAGACGAGCTGAAAAAGGACGGGCTTTTGTCGGATTGCGACACAGACGGAATTTTTTGGGGAGAAAACCCCGAAAAGGTGGATTTTAATGCGGTAAAAGCATATAAAACCAACCTTATAAGGCGTGCTTTTTCAAATTTTCAGAAAAACTATGAGTATATTGCGTTTGAAACTCAGAATGCAGGATGGCTTAATGATTATTCGCTGTTTATGGCGCTTAAAGAGTATTTTGAAGGTAGGCCGTGGTATGATTGGGACGGCGATATTAAAAGCCATAAGAAAAAGGAAATAGCGGAATATACGCAAAAGCTGTGGGGGGATATTGAATATTACAGATTTGAACAGTTTTTATTCTATAAGAGTTGGGAAAAACTCAAAAAGTATGCAAATGACAACGGAATAGAGATAATAGGCGATATTCCGATATATGTTGCGCTTGACTCTGCTGATGTCTGGGCAAACAGGAATATATTTATGCTGGATGAAGATTTTGTACCAAAGGCGGTGGCAGGCTGTCCTCCCGATTTGTTTTCAAAAGACGGACAAAAGTGGGGAAATCCGCTTTATGATTGGAAAATGTGCAAAAAGACCAGCTATTTATGGTGGATAAACAGGATAAAGGAAACACAAAAACTGTACGACATTGTACGCCTTGACCATTTCAGGGGTTTTGAGGCATATTACAGTATTCCGTATGATGCTGATACTGCACGGGAGGGAAAATGGGAAAAAGGACCGGGTATTGCATTTTTTGAGGAAATAAAGAAACAAATACCTGATGTGAAAATTATTGCTGAGGATTTGGGGCATTTAACGCCCGAGGTTTATGAGCTGCTTGATGAGTGCGGTTTCCCGGGCATGAAGGTACTGCAATTTGCCTTTGACCCGTATCACGATAACCCATATTTGCCGTATAATTATCCCAAAAATTGTGTGGCATATACAGGAACGCACGATAATGACACGATAATCGGATGGTACAGCGGCGAGCATAATAAACCCTTTATCCGCGATTACTTAAATGTTGCAGAGGATGAATGGGTAAGCGCTGCCATGATTCGCACAATCTTGGCAAGCCGTGCAGATACGGTAATAATTCCTATTCAGGACTATTTGGGATATGGCGCTCGTATGAATACACCAGGTACAACGGGGGAGGATAATTGGAGCTATCGGATAAGAAGTGATGCTTTAAGCGACAGCCTTGCATATCATATAGAACATCTTACAAAACTATATAAGAGAACTCCGCAAGAGTAAAAAAATAAAGCCCCATACGGATAGCGGCCTTAAAAAAGGGAGCGCTTGCGTATGGGGGATTTTTGTGGACAAAATTATTTTAATGTGCGCTCAAATTCTATTGCAGCGCGTACCAGTTCCGGGGAAGAAAGGTATGGGAAAAAGCGTTCTGCAAATCTGTCGAGCTCTTTCCTCTTTTCAAATGTTTTTTCCTTATCATTCGCCATTTTTACACTTCCTCCTGTCTTTAACTACAATTTAACACACCAAAACTTTTCTGTCAATAGAATTTTACATTTTTTGGCAAAAATCGTTCGACTAAAAGCAACAAAAAGTTACCTGTTTTAGCAAAAAAAGAAAATAAAAACGAAAAATATCGCAAATTTATGCGAATTTGCTCAAAAAAAGCTGTGATTGTAAAACAATCACAGCTTTTTTGTATAAATTTAATCAAACGCAGCCCTGAGCCTTCATAGCCTCAGCTACCTTCAAGAATCCTGCGATATTTGCGCCTGCCATATAGTTGCCTTCCATACCGTATTCCTTTGCAGCGCTTTCACATGCCTTGAATATACTTACCATTATGCCGTGGAGCTTTTCGTCAACTTCTTCAAAAGTCCAGGAAAGTCTTTGAGAGTTCTGGCTCATCTCTAAGCCCGAAGTTGCTACGCCGCCGGCGTTTGCAGCTTTTGCAGGACCATAGAGCATATTGTTTTTGAAGTAAACTTCAATAGCTTCGGGAGTTGATGGCATATTTGCACCCTCTGATACTGCATAGCAGCCGTTTTTAGCAAGTATTGCGGCACTTTCGCCGTCAATTTCATTCTGTGTTGCGCAAGGAAGAGCAATGTCGCATGGAATAGTCCAGATGCCCTTGCAGCCCTCTGTATATGTTGCTTCGGGGTGATAATTTAAGTATTCCTTTATTCTCTTTCTTTCAACTTCCTTGATTTGCTTAACAGCTTTTAAATCAATTCCGTTTTTGTCATAGATATATCCGTTTGAATCGGAAAGAGCAACAACCTTTGCGCCAAGCTCGGTAGCCTTTTCTGTTGCGTAAATTGCAACATTTCCCGAACCTGAGATAACAACGGTCTGTCCTTCAAAGCTCTTGCCGTTTGCTTTTAACATTTCGTTTGTAAAGTAGCAAAGACCATAGCCTGTTGCCTGAGTTCTTGCAAGTGAGCCTCCGTAGGCAAGACCTTTACCTGTTAAAACACCTGTGAACTCGTTGCGTAATCTCTTATATTGACCGAACATATATCCGATTTCTCTTGCGCCTGTGCCAATGTCACCGGCAGGGACATCAAGGTCAGCGCCGATGTGCTTTGAAAGCTCTGTCATAAAGCTCT
>DMLG01000132.1:0-1387 GCA_003453455.1 Clostridiales bacterium | reverse complement strand
TCATAAAGCTCTGGCAGAAACGCATAACTTCACCGTCAGATTTGCCTTTCGGGTCAAAGTCCGAGCCGCCTTTGCCGCCGCCCATAGGAAGTGTTGTGAGTGAATTTTTGAAAATTTGTTCAAATCCCAAGAATTTGATTATGCCGAGATAAACAGACGGATGAAGTCTGAGTCCTCCCTTGTAAGGACCGATAGCAGAGTTATACTGAACTCTGAAACCTCTGTTTACCTGTACCTTTCCATTATCGTCAACCCATGGTACTCTGAAAATAATTTGTCTTTCAGGCTCTACCAAACGGTCAACAACGCCTGCTTCAACCAAGTCAGGTCTTTTTTCGATAACAGGCTCCAAAGTTTCCAAAACCTCGGTTACCGCCTGTATAAATTCAGGCTCGCCTGCATTTCTCTTTTTGACATTTTCCAATACACCGATTAAGTATGCATTTTTCATTTTTTTCACCGCCTCTTTCATGATATTAAATTGTAAAATAAACTAAAAAAAATGTCAATAGAAAATCTAAACAAAATACAATTTTTTTTTGCATAAAAATTCAACAGAATGAAAAAAAATACAAGAAAAAAACCGACAAACTTGCTTGTCGGTTGCGGTTAGGGAATCGTTTATAAGCATTTTAAAGATTATTATTTAATCTGTAATCGGATTCGGTCAGCTACCATTGCGATAAATTCAGAGTTTGTAGGCTTACCCTTGCCCGTATCGATTGTGTAACCGAAAATCTGATTCATCGTCTCCGGTCGGCCGCGGCTCCAAGCGACTTCTATGGAATGTCTTATTGCACGCTCAACTCTCGATGAGGTAGTGCTGTACTTCTTTGCAATGACAGGATAAAGCTGTTTGGTGATGTAATTTAAAAGCTCCATATTCTCAACCACCATCATAATTGCGGTTCTTACATATTGATAACCCTTAATGTGAGCGGGAACGCCCAGCTCGTGGATAAATTCGGTTACCAGAGCTTCTAAATCATATGTCTTTTTGTCGTCATGAGAGAGGACTTCAAAGCTTGTCCTTCCTGCGCGAGTACCAAAGCTTTTGATTGTGTCGTAAATGGCCTCATTCGTCTGCGGTTTTAACAGAAAATATTCACAGCCGGCGTCTTGGCACGCCGTCATAATTCTGTTACTTGCAGTTACCGAAAGGGCAATGCACATGGGTTTTTTGGCAAGGTGTGAATTTTGGAGTCTTCCTAAAACGCTAAGACCGTCACGCTTGGGCATAATAATGTCCAAAAGCACAATATCCGGCTTCATCTCCATAATCATTCCGTATGCCTCTTCGCCGTCATATGCAACATCTACCGCCGCAATACCTTCCTTGGTTTTCAGATAATCAAAAAGACTGTCTGCAAACGCCTTGTTGTCATCT
>DMLG01000089.1 GCA_003453455.1 Clostridiales bacterium | reverse complement strand
TGTTTTACCCGCCTTTTGCGATGCTATTCTTGCAGAAATGTAATTATTTTTTTTCATATATTCTACCTTCAAATAGTATTAAATATTTTGCAGTCAAATTAAAAAAAAATAAATAATTATATTTTTATCTTCAGCATTTTTAGTGACTGAGACTCGTAATATACTGTTCCTTAGAAATCGCCTTACGCTCCAAAAAGCTATCAAGCGTTTGCTTTTGCCTTTCAAATAACATTTGAATTGTTTGCTTGTTTGATGAGCCCTCTAATTGTTCTTTATCTAAAATCATATCAATCCAACCTTCCAATTCATTATGGAAAGCATTATATCAAAAAACGACACACAATTCAATACCTAAGTTTTATTCCGATAAGGCATTTTTCAAATCCTCATAATGCATATTTGACTTTTGATATATGCTATTATACCGTGCGCTTATAAATAATTCGATTACATCTTCTTTAGGAATAATAGTTCCTTTTGCTCTGTTTACAACAAGAATGTCCGCATCTTTAACCATTGAACTAATTACGCTTATGCAATACCCTGTTACTTTACTGATATTCTTAAATGTCATAGCATCAGGCTGTTTCTGAAGTTTTTTCTCATAATATTTTCTCAATAATTTCTTTTCTTCAGGATTTATTTCTGTTATCACTCTTTTCTCGCTTTTCGCTCTTTTTACAGGTCTATATGTTCGTTGTATTTTTATAAACGGTTCTATCTCACATACAGAAATCAAATAACTTCTTCCGCATTTTTTGGCAGGAAGCCTCCCTTTTATTATGTTTTTGTATATTGTTGTGCGGTACATTCCCACTCTTTTTGCAAATTCACAGACACCAATCATTCTTTTGCTTATATACTCATCAGCATCATCATATGAAATATAATAGGTGTTTCTATACATTTTTTTTGCTTTTAATATGCCTTTGTATATTTCGCTTAATATTCTGCTACGAGTAAGATTGTACTTCTTTGAAAACTGTCTAATCGTCATAAAGTTTTCCAATCTGTCAACTTTCTTTTTGTAAGAACAAACCGCATCTTTGGGGATTTGATATTTTCCTCCAACCTTTGTTCTCGGAATTTCTCCACTTCTTAAAAGCCTATACGCCATATCTCTACTTATTTCGCAATATGCCATAAATTCTTTAAAAGTAAAATATTTTTGCGTTTTCATTTGATTACACCACCTTTGGCATCAAATACAAATTTAATCATAGTTGATAAGGTTTTTGATGCTTTTAGGAGTGGTATAATAAACAATGTGTAAAAAAGATTTTTTACTAATCCAAGTGCTATCATTTTTAAAAATTCGCACCAATTGTAAAGTTTATTTTCTTCAATATAAGCTTTATTTGCTTTTTCGACATTATTCCTCATAAAATCACCTCTTTTTCAATGTTCAATGATAGGTGATTTGTTATTTCCATCAAGTTCCCGCAGAAAGTACTAAATGCAAGTTCGTAGTTCCCTCAAAGTTCCCTCATTTTTGCAAAAAAGGCGTATTTTTGGTAAAAATTGAGGGAACTTTGACCGTGACAAAGCGCGTAACGATTTAATTGTCTTTAACCCGCATAAATATTGACTTTTTCGTTCCTCAAACTTCCGTATAGTTCCATAAATGTACCCGAATTTCTTAATAGTCCAAATAACTCGAAATCAGTTTGCGGGCAACCGCACATGGGTTCGAATCCCATCCTCTCCGCCAATGAGCGGTTTTACCGCAAAAAAACCGCAAGTTTTATCTTGCGGTTTTACTTTATGGGAGATTATTATGGGATTTATAGACTCATATAAGCATTTGGAAAAACTTTGCGGAGAAGTTTTGAATGATGACAGGCGGTTATCTGCATATATTGATGAAATGGCAAATACTCCAAAAGGCCCTCGCTATGTCCCTTCTTGGAATGAAGATTTTAAAAGGCTCAAGCATTACCGCTGGGTGAGAAATCAAATTTCCCACGAGCCTAATTGCAATGAATCCAATATGTGCGAGCATGATGACGAACTGTGGCTTGATAATTTTTATGAGCGGATTATGAATCAAACAGACCCGCTTGCACAATATCGTCATCTCAATTATCCGCAAAGTAAGATGTATGCTCCCAAAACCCAACCTATACAAAATGATTGCAGTCCGAAAGTTCATGAATACGACTATCAACCGCCTAAAAACAATCGTTTCGGCATAGGTCTTTTTGTCGCTGCATTTGTTTTGCTTGGAATATTGATTTGGCTGGTAAGCAAACTGTAATTTCATAAAATACTAAGGGTATAACCATTTTAATTAAGATGGTTATACCCTTTTTGGTGCCTCTTACAGAGGTTAATCCTGTAATAGTCCCTTCTATGAGCAGAGCAAGCCAGCACAGTTTACTGGTAGTTATGACTTAAAATATCTGACAGCAGACTGGAACAGGTGCATATCATAATCGCCCAAAACATTCTTATAAAGGTTTTTGCCTATTCGCTCGCTATGCCCCATTTTTCCAAAAACTCTGCCGTCAGGCGAGGTTATACCCTCAATTGCGCAAACAGAGCCATTTGGATTAAATTCTATATCCATAGTCGGATTTCCGTCCAAATCCACATATTGCGTTGCTATCTGCCCATTTTTCGAGAGTTTTTCTATCCATTTCTCGTCTGCAAAAAATCTGCCTTCGCCGTGGGAAATCGGAACATTATAAATTTCACCCGCAGATGTGGCAGAAAGCCACGGTGATTTTGCCGATACAACCTTTGTTCTCACTATTTTGGACTGATGACGTAAAATTGTATTGAATGTAAGCGTTGGAAAATTATCCTCTATATCCACAATTTCGCCAAACGGAACAAGTCCTAATTTTATAAGTGCCTGAAATCCGTTGCATATACCGAGTATAAGTCCGTCACGGTTTTTAAGCAAATTATGTACCTCATTTTTTATCGCATCATTTCTGAAAAATGCCGATATGAATTTGCCGCTTCCGTCAGGCTCGTCACCTCCGGAAAATCCTCCCGGAATAAAAATCATCTGCGATGATTTTATTTTTTTAGAAAACTCCTCAACGCTCCGTGCAACGCCGTCTTTTGTAAGATTGTTTATAACAAATATTTCAGCATCTGCACCTGATGCACAAACAGCCTTTTTACTGTCATATTCGCAGTTTGTTCCCGGAAAAACAGGGATAAGGACAGTTGGTTTTGCCGATTTGATATTTGCCGATTTTGTAACTTTTTCGCAGCAAGCAGGAATATCAGTGATTTTGTTTTCTTCTTTAATTTTGGTATTAAACACGCTTTCAAGCTTACTTTCATAACTGTTTTCAAGCTCTTCAAGTGGTATTCTTTCGCCTTTAAATGAAATCGCCTTGTCTTCGCATACCCTGCCTATTACCTTTTCATCGGTTTCGCCCTCTATTTCGAGGATAAACGACCCGTAACCATATCCGAAAATATCCTGACAGTTCAAGCTTTCATCATACTCAAATCCAAAGCCGTTACCCATACACATTTTAATTACGGCTTCTGCCATCCCGCCCATCGTAAGAGTATAGCAAGAAACCGCATTTTTACCAAGCAGAGTATGAACCCTTTTAAACACATTGATTAGTGAATCCTTATCAGGCAGACCATCTTTACCGTATTTGGGAGAAATCATTACAACCTTATTCCCTGCTTTTTTAAATTCAGGTGAAACTACTCTGTCAACACTATCCGTTGTCACGGCAAAGGAAACAAGCGTCGGCGGCACATGCAGATTATCAAAGCTTCCGCTCATGGAGTCCTTTCCTCCAATTGCAGCAACACCAAAATCCATTTGTGCCTTAAAAGCTCCTAAAAGCGCTTGAAATGGCTTTCCCCAACGATTTGGATTCTTTTCGGGCTTTTCAAAGTATTCCTGGAAAGTAAGATATACATCCTTAAAATCCGTGCCAACTGCAATCAATTTGCAGATTGATTCAATAACTGCCAAGTATGCGCCGTGATAAGGACTCTTTTCAGAAATAAACGGATTAAATCCGTATGCCATAGCAGAACAAGTGTTTGTATCTCCGTTTTCAGCAGGGATTTTATGAACCATAGCCTGTATGGGGGTGCGCTGATTTTTTCCGCCAAACGGCATAAGCACGGTTCCTGCGCCAATAGTAGAATCAAATCTTTCCGAAAGTCCTCTTTTTGAGCAAATATTAAGGTCGCTCACCATATTTAAATAATTTGATGTAAAGTTGCCGGACACCTCTTTTTTATAATTCGCACAAGGAGCAACAGCTACATCAATATGTTTTTCCGCACCGTTGGAATTAAGAAATTCACGGCTTATATTTACAATTTGTTCGCCGTTCCAGTTCATTATAAGACGGTTTTGGTCGGTGACTACGGCAACAGGCGTTGCTTTCAAGTTTTCCTTTTCTGCAAGATTTATAAATCTTTCGACATTCTCCCTTTCTATGACAACCGCCATTCGCTCCTGTGATTCACTTATTGCCAGTTCTGTTCCGTCAAGTCCCTCGTACTTTTTGGGAACTGCATTAAGATTTATTTCAAGTCCGTCTGCAAGCTCACCTATTGCAACAGAAACGCCGCCTGCACCAAAATCGTTACAGCGCTTTATCATAAGGCTTGCTTCTTTATTTCGGAAAAATCGCTGCAATTTGCGCTCTTCCGGTGCATTTCCCTTTTGTACCTCTGCTCCGCAGGTTTCAAGAGAGCTTACTGTATGGGATTTTGATGACCCTGTTGCTCCTCCGCATCCATCCCGTCCCGTATCTCCACCAAGTAAAATTACAACATCACCTTTTAAAGGTGTTTCACGCCTCACATTTTCTTGTGGAACTGCCGCAATTACAGCGCCGATTTCCATTCTTTTTGCCACATATCCCTCGTGATATATTTCATCTACAATTCCTG
>DMLG01000108.1 GCA_003453455.1 Clostridiales bacterium | reverse complement strand
CCGGCAATAGAAAAGGCAGGAGATTTGGCGGCGATACTTACCAACCTTTCGCAAAATGATATACTCTTTATTGACGAAATTCACCGTATGTCAAGAACGGTTGAAGAGATACTCTATCCTGCTATGGAGGATTTTGCGCTTGATATAATCATAGGCAAAGGCCCGTCGGCAAAATCAATACGGCTTGACCTTCCTAAATTTACTTTAATAGGCGCAACAACAAGAGCAGGACTTTTGACGCCGCCGCTTCGTGACAGATTTGGCGTTTTGGCAAGACTTGAATTATATACAAACGAGGAGTTAAAGAGGATAATAAAGCGCTCGGCAAAAATTTTGGGAGTAGATATTGATGATGAGGGTGCGGCAGAGATTGCAAGCCGCTCGCGCGGAACTCCCAGAATTTCAAACCGCCTTTTAAAGCGCGTAAGAGATTTTGCGCAGGTTATGTATGACGGAAAAATAACAAAAGAGGTTGCCGCTTTGTCTCTTAAAAAGATGGAAATTGACGAGCAAGGTCTTGATATGATTGACAATAAGATGATCACGGCAATGATTAAAAATTTCGGCGGAGGGCCTGTTGGTCTTGAAACCCTTGCAGCAACCATAGGAGAAGAACCTGATACTATTGAAGATGTATATGAGCCGTACCTTATGCAGCTTGGATACATTTCAAGAACGCCGAGAGGAAGGATTGTGACGCAGGCGGGCTATGCGCATTTTGGTATGGAAAAGCCCGAGTAAAGAGGAGGAAATAAAGTGAAAAGGTTAGCATTTATATTGGCAATTCTTTGCTGTATCCTTTTCAATACGGCAGTATCGGCATCAATGATACTGGAATATGACGGAGGCGTACATAATTACACCGGCTCGGTGTTTTCTCTCTGGGTAAACGGAAAGGAGCTTAAAGACCTTCCGCTTGAACCTATTATTTTTAATGACAGGGCGCTTGTGCCCGTAAGAGAGGTTTTTGAGGCGCTTGGTGCAGCGGTTTCATATAGGGCGGAAACTCGCAGTATCGGCATAAAATATTCAGAGAAAAAGGTAGAAATACAGATTGGATCGAATTTAGCGGACATAGACGGGAAAAGCCAAAAAATTCCTGACGGAGTGACGCCTATGCTTATTGCAAAATGGGGAGAATCGGCAAAAACAATGGTGCCTGTGCGGTTTGTATCGGACAGCATAGGGCTTTTGGTGGATTTTGATGCAAATTCGGGAGCAATAAAGGTAAGTGAAAAGAAGGAAGATACCAAAAAGCCGCAAAACAAGATTACGGGAATTTCCGCCGAGGAGAAGGACGGTATAGTTACTGTTACAGTAACAGCAAGCGGAAATATTTCAAAGATGTCATCGCCTGCTGTAACGGCAAGCGGTGCGGTTTATGTTGATGTTGACAATATGAGTTACAGCACATCAAACAAAAAGGAAGTAAATCTCGGTGCGGTGCGGGCAGTGAGATTGGGGCTTCACGATAGCAGTACAAGAATTGCGATAGATACTGAAAATATGGAAAAATATACTGCTACAATATCGGGGAAAAATATAATTTTCAAGATAACGGCAGATAAAAATGCAAAAATAGACCCTGTCGAAAAGGGTGACGACAAAAAAGACGACACTAAGGCTGATAGCAAAAAGGAAGATGAGAATAAACCGAAACCGTCAGAGCTTTCGGGAGGAAAAATATATGTCGTTTTAGATGCCGGACACGGCGGAACAGACCCAGGAGCCATAGGAAATCTTATGACAGAAGAGGAACTTAAAGTTTTCCGTGAGGCACTAACTTCCGAAGAGCCGATTATTGACACTTTGGAGGCAGGAACGGGCAAGGCTTGTTATGAAAAAACCATAGCGCTTGCTGTTGCAAAAAAGGTAAAGGAAATACTTTCGTCAAGAGGTGTAGCCGTCATTATGACGAGAGAGGGAGATACATATCCCACACTTGACGAGCGTCCGGAGCTTGCAAATAAAAGAGGGGCTGCATTGTTTTTGAGCATACACCTAAACTCTACCGTTATGCCCGTAACGGCGGCGCGGGGAATGGAAATATATTATAGCGAGAGCAACAATGGAAAAGAATACGGTATTACAAGCAAGGAAATGGCGTCAATAATTGTAAAAAAAGCCGCTGAGAGTGCAGGAACAACATCAAGAGGGGTAAAATCAGGTAATCTTTTGGTTACGAGAAAGAGTGTAATGCCGGCAAATCTTATAGAAATAGGATTTATGAATAACCCTGACGAGCTTTCAAAGCTTATTACTGATGAATATCAGCAAAAAATAGCAAAAGGAATAGCAGAAGGAATTTTGGAGGTTTTGGGCAAAATAAAATTGCCATAGTTTTAATATGAAAAGACAGGATTTTTACTTTGATTTGCCGAAAGAGCTTATTGCGCAGGAACCGCTTGCGGACAGAAGCGCGTCAAGGCTTATGTGCCTTAATAAGAATACGGGAGAAATACGCAATAAGCATTTTTACGATATAATAGACGAGCTTAATGAAGGGGACTGTCTTATCTTAAATGACACAAAGGTAATCCCGGCACGGCTTTTCGGAAAAAAGAAGGACACGGGTGCGCAAATCGAGTTTTTGCTACTGAATAAGCGTAGCTTAAATGAATGGGAAGTTATTTTAAAGCCCGGCAGAAGAGCAAAACCGGGTGCGGAATTTGTGTTTGGAAACGGTGAGCTTACAGCGAAGGTAAAAGAAGTTGTAAATGATGGGAACAGGATAGTTGAATTTGAATATGACGGCGTTTTTGAGGAGGTTTTGGATAAGCTCGGCGAGATGCCCCTGCCTCACTATATAACTAAGAGATTAGAAGATGCGGACAGATATCAGACTGTTTATGCAAAATATTCAGGCTCAGCAGCTGCTCCGACAGCCGGACTTCACTTTACAAAAGAACTTTTGGAAAAAATAGAGAAAAAGGGCATAAATATCGGATATGTAACGCTGCATGTGGGACTTGGTACATTCCGCCCCGTAAAAGCGGACGATATTTTGGACCACAAAATGCACTCGGAATTTTTTGTTTTGCCTAAGGAAACAGCAGAGCTTGTAAACCGAACAAAAAAGAGCGGAAAAAGGGTAATAGCCGTGGGAACTACGGCAACCAGAACGCTTGAAACGGTAGGTGCAGACGGCGGCGAGCTTTTGCCAAAAACGGGCTGGACAGATATTTTTATATATCCGGGCAAAAAATTTAATGTTATAGACGGACTAATCACGAACTTTCATCTGCCGGAATCAACGCTGATTATGCTTGTAAGTGCTTTTGCAGGCAGAGAAAATGTTTTGAATGCGTATAACGAGGCAATTCGGGAAAAATATCGATTTTTCAGCTTTGGTGATGCGATGCTGATAGTTTAATTTCGGAGAAGAATATGTTTAAAATTTTACACAAAAACGGACTTGCAAGGAGGGGGCAGTTTACTACTGTTCACGGCACTGTCGAAACACCCGTATTCCAGAATGTAGGCACTCTTGCGGCGATAAAGGGTGGACTGTCGAGCGAGGATTTAAAGACGGTCGGCTGTCAGATAGAGCTTTCAAATACATATCATCTGCACTTGCGCCCGGGGGATGCCGTTATCCGTGATTTGGGCGGATTACATAAGTTTATGAACTGGACGGGGCCGATTTTGACAGACAGCGGAGGTTTTCAGGTATTTTCTCTTGCGAAATTGCGAAAGATTACCGAAGAGGGCGTTACCTTTAATTCGCACATTGACGGGAGACGGCTTTTTATGGGTCCTGAGGAAAGTATGCAAATACAGTCAAATCTTGCATCTACAATAGCCATGGCTTTTGATGAATGTGTGGAAAACCCTGCGCCCTACGATTATGTAAAAAAGTCAAGTGAGCGCACATATCGTTGGCTTGAAAGATGCAAAGAAGAAATGGACAGGCTCAACAAAAAAGAGGATACCATAAATAAAAATCAGCTTTTGTTCGGCATCAATCAGGGCGGAATTTTTGATGATTTGCGTATAAAAAATATGCAGGATATTGCCAAACTTGACCTTGCAGGGTATGCCATAGGCGGGCTTGCGGTGGGTGAAACACACGAAGAAATGTATCACATTTTAGATGTTACGCTACCCTATGCCCCGGAGAATAAGCCGAGATATCTTATGGGCGTGGGAACTCCGTCAAATATCATTGAGGGCGTGGCGCGCGGCATAGACTTTTTTGACTGTGTTATGCCTTCGCGAAATGCAAGGCACGCATTTATTTTTACAAGGCACGGCACTATGAACCTTTTAAATCAATGTTACGAGCGTGATATGCGCCCGATTGATGAAGAATGCTCTTGCCCTGTTTGCCAAAAATATTCCCGTGCGTACATAAGACATCTTTTTAAAGCAAAGGAAATTTTAGGAATGCGCCTTAGTGTTATGCACAACCTGTACTTTTATAACGAGCTTACGGCGATGATACGAAAAGCCATTGAAGAGGACAGATTTGAGGAATTCAGGAGAGAAAACACCGAAAAACTTGCAAAGAGGATACAGTAATAAAAATCAGCCTGCTTTCATATAGATAAGCAGGTGATTTTTTATGAAAAAAATTCTTATGGCAATGGCAGCCGCCTTTTTAATAACACTTTTAATACCTCTTGTTTTGCTTTTAAAATATGGAAAATTCGAGCCGCAACCTCCTGAAAATGAGGAGACGGTATCTGTTTATATCAAAAATGAGGACAAGGTGGTAGATATGAATAAAAGTCAGTACTTAAAAGAAGTTGTAGCGGCGGAAATGCCCGCGTCTTTTGAAATGGAGGCGCTAAAAGCACAGGCGGTGGCAGCACGAAGTTATCTTGTCTCCCGGCAAAATGCATATAGAATTTCGGGTACTCCCGAAGAACATAAGGGAGCGGATATGTGCACCGACCCAACGCATTGTAAGGCATGGATTTCGGAAGAAAAACGCCGCGAAAGCTGGGGGACAGAAAGCGAAAAGAACTGGGAAAAGATTAAAAGGGCAGTTGACGAAACAAAGGGAGAAGTCATAACTTATAATAATGAGGTCATTTCTGCGGTTTTTCACTCGACATCATCAGGAAAAACTGAAAATTCCAAGGATGTATGGGGAGGGGACAGACCATATCTTGTGAGCGTTGAAAGCCCGGGAGATGCGTTTTCACCCAAGTATAAATCGGAAAAGGAAATGAGCCTTGACGAGTTCAAAAAAATAGCAAAGGATAATATTGAAGGCGTAGATTTTGAAAAAGGGCTTATAGGAAATATTGCAAGGAGCGATGCAGGAGGAATTTTGACGGTAGAAATAGGCGGTGTGGCGGTAAAGGGAACAGTTTTCCGTAAAATCTATGATTTAAGGTCAACTAATGTAGAGATAAATATAGACGGAAAAAAGGTCAGATTTGATGTCACGGGCTTCGGTCATGGCGTGGGAATGAGCCAATACGGTGCAAACTATCTTGCACAGCAGGGAAAAACATATCAGGAGATTTTAAAGACCTATTATACGGGAGTTGAGATAACAAAAGATGAGGAGAATTAGTTCTCCTCATCTTGCAGCAGAATTTTCATAATCTCGTTATAAATCTTTTCGTGATTTTTCTTGAAGTTACGAACCATAATGGCTGCGGTTTTTCGGTCTCCGCCATAGGCGGTGAGCTCCAAAAGCGCCGAATTGCTGTCAAAAAGCGCAAGATTTGCGCAGTATTCTCTGTCACCGATTTGTTTTAGGTCAGCTTTTACACTCTTTTTAAGGCTCTCCTCCTCAAAAAAAGGAATAATATGTTCTGCAATCTGGTCGCGTATATAAATGGGAATGGAGCTTTCAAAAAAGCCATTTGCCTCAATACCTTTTTCGGTGAGGGAATAGACGGGCATATTCTCGTCTAAATCACCCGGAAGCCGCTCCACATAGCCAATTCCCACAAGATTGTCAAGAGCTATCTGGAAGTTTGTAAAATTTATATTGCACCTGTCAAGCGTGAGGCAGGTAAGCTGAGAGTGAGTTATCCGCCGGTTCGCTTTTGCAAGGGTAAAAAGTATAATATATTGTATTGTAACGGGGTCGTCTATCTCGCGCATATACATTTTTTCTGCCTCCATAAAATTTTTTCATTAATATTATAGCATATATTTTAGGAAAATGATATAATATTCACAAAAAAAATACAAAAGAGGTACATATATGCCCAAATTATCGGAAGAACAAGAGCTTTTGCGCCAGGAAAAGATGAAGGAAACGGAAAAGCGGCTACAAAAAGAAGGATACAAGCTTATAGCAGGAGTCGATGAGGCAGGAAGAGGGCCTTTGGCAGGGCCTGTATATGCCGCGGCGGTGATTTTGCCGCAAGATATCAGGCTTGACGGAATAAATGATTCAAAAAAACTGTCCCCCAAAAAACGGGAAGAGCTTTTTTACGAAATAACGGAAAAAGCTGTGTGCTATTCGATTTTTTCGGTAGATGAGAAAAAAATAGACGAAATCAATATATTAAATGCCACACATATGGCAATGAACGGAGCGGTAAATTCACTTTCAAAAAAGCCGGATTATGTGATAATTGACGGGAACAGTATTAAAGGCATGGATATATCTCACGAAACAATAGTAAAGGGCGACGCAAAAAGTATCTCAATTGCCAGCGCTTCAATCCTTGCAAAGGTTGCCCGAGACAGGTATATAACAAAAATGGCGGAGGTTTATCCCGAGTACGGGTTTGAAAAGCATAAGGGCTATGGAACCAAGGAGCATACTGACGCAATTTTAAAGTACGGGGTATGTCCTATACACAGAAAGACCTTTCTAAAAAAGATTTTGGAGGGTGAAAAATGACCACAAAACAAATAGGAGATTTTGGCGAAACCGAGGCCTGCAAATATCTTGAAAGCAAAAACATTAAAGTATTAAAACGGAATTACCATGAGCGCGGCGGAGAAATTGATATAATTGCAAAGGATGGGGAAACGATAGTTTTTGCCGAGGTAAAGACGCGGATCTCTCAAAATTACGGAACTCCTGCGGAGTTTGTCGATTATAAGAAACAGGAAAAAATCATAAAAACTGCCATAAGTTATCTCGGTTCTGATGATATAGATATGCGCTTTGATGTAATTGAAGTGATGTATAAAAAGGACAAAAATGCGCTTTTGGTAACAGAAATAAATCACATAAAGGGAGCGTTTTGATGAGAATTTTTGATGCGCATTGCGATACCGCTTCCGAAATGTACGAAAAAAATCAGAGTTTTGCGAAAAACAGTCTGCACATAGATTTTGAGAGAATGAAAAAATATGATGCATATACTCAGGTTTTTGCGGTATTCACATCCCCCGAAAAAAGGGGAAATGCAAGGGAATATGAAGAAAAAGTAATTGATTTGTTTTATGAGCAAATGGGAAAAAACAGCATTTGTGTATGCAAAAATTACAGTGATTTTAAAGAGGCAAAATCGCCTTATCGTGCGTTTTTGAGCATAGAAGGCGCAGAGGGAATAGAAAAAGAGGACGACCTTTTACGGTTAAAGCAAAGGGGCGTCTTTATGATAGCGCCTGTATGGAATTTTAGAAATAAAATTGCCTGCGGCGTTATGGAAGAGGAGGACACAGGACTTTCAGAATTTGG
>DMLG01000084.1 GCA_003453455.1 Clostridiales bacterium | reverse complement strand
CGGGCAGAATATGTTTATGAAGACGGTAATTAACGCCGATGACGGCAGGGAAATTCCAGTTCTGACAATGGGACCAATCTGCATTACACCCGAATTAAAACGAAAAGGATATGGAAAAAAACTGCTTGACTTTTCTTTGAAAAAAGCCACAGCACTCGGCTTCGGAGCTGTATTATTTGAAGGAAACATTGACTTTTACGGCAAATGCGGATTTGATTATTCCAGCAAGTTCGGTATCAGATACCATGACCTACCTGAAGATGCCGATTCCTCATTCTTCCTATGTAAAGAACTGATTACGGGATACCTTGACGGTGTTACAGGAGTTTATCAGACACCGCAAGGTTATTATGTAGATGATGCCGATGTTGAGGAATTTGACAAAGGTTTCCCGCATAAAGAGAAACTGAAACTTCCGGGGCAGATTTTCTGATGCGTTTTGCGGACAAATGGATAGGGTGCGATAATTAGCGTTAATTAGGACATATTAAAGCTCTCATTCATTTGAAGACTATCAAGTATCTAAGAAATGGATCTTTGATAGTCTTTTTTATTTATATAATTTTTCAAAATTTTTGCATTTTCTCATCTGTTGGGGGTATTAGTATATGAGAAAAATTTTTCGGGAAACAGTTGCAATTTTCGATTTGTATTTGTTCCTTATATGAGGGCAAAAAAACAATTTAAAAAGTTTGGGAATGATTTCCGAATAGAGAAATCAAATTTTGCAAGTGTGGCTACACTTGCTGTGCTTGCTACTACTCAAAATAACAAAATTTACAGGAAAGGAACGAACAGAAATGGACAAAGAAAATATAAGAATATCGGCAGTAAATCTGTTAAACAATGAACTCAGGACATTAAAGTGTTTTTAGAAGATAAAGGAACTCTATACACATTCAGCGGAGTATATGAAGGCAGTCATTCGGTATCTTCAAAATTGTTACGGCTTATGGAAAACGACTAAACTTTTATGGAAGGGGCTGACAAATAATAAAATGAGCGATATAATTAGTGCATGCAATCCTGTTTTGACAGACTGTCAAAAGTCAAAGGAGGAACAGAAATTTATGAGACAGTCTGATAAAATAACGGCGTTATATTGTCGCTTAAGCCGTGATGATGAATTACAGGGCGACAGCAACAGTATTGTAAATCAAAAGAATATTTTAAGTAAATACGCAAAGGATAACGGCTTCAAAAATCTTCAATATTTTGTTGATGACGGATATTCAGGAACTAACTTTAACCGTCCCAGCTGGAATGATTTAATCTCACTTGTTGAGGAAAACAAAGTCGGTGCAATTATCGTAAAGGATATGTCAAGACTGGGGCGTGATTATCTTAAAGTGGGTTTCTATACAGAGGTAATGTTTGTTGAAAAGAATATAAGATTTATTGCTATCAATAACGGTATAGACAGTGCAAACCAAGCTGACAGTGATTTTACCCCTTTTCTTAATATTATCAATGAATGGTATGCAAAGGACACAAGTAAAAAGATTAAAGCGGTTATGAAAGCAAAAGGCGAATCGGGAAAGTATTTGACAACAAGACCACCGTTTGGGTATATGAAAAGTCCTGACGATAAAACTAAATGGATCGTTGATGACGAAGCTGCACAAACAGTCAAAAAAATACTTGCTTTATGTCTTGAAGGTTACGGCACATCACAGATTGCACGAATACTGAAAGATAAAAAAATACTAACTCCGTTTTTGTATTGGAACAGTAAAGGACAATCCTTTAAGAGTTCTGAAAACCCATATAATTGGTCTGCTGATACCATTGCAGGAATTATTGAGAAAAAAGAATATTTGGGGCATACTGTAAATTTCAAAACCTATAAGCAATCATATAAAAGCAAAAAGAAATGTACTAACCCCGAAGAAAAGCAACTCATATTTGAAAACACCCACGAAGCAATTATTGACGCTGATACTTGGGAACGGGTGCAGGAGTTAAGAAGGAATAAGCGCAGACCGTCAAGAACGGGCAAAAGCAATATGTTTTCAGGTGTTGCATATTGTGCGGATTGCGGACAAAAACTTTATTACTGCGCAAGCAAATATTTTGAAAGCAGGCAGGATCATTTTGTATGTTCAACATCACGCAAGGGCAAGGAAGAATGCTCAACGCATTTTATTCGTGCAACAATTCTTGAACAAGGTGTTTGGGCACATCTAAAGTATGTAATCGGAGCAGTTGCAAGTTATGAAAACCAATTCCGCAAAGTGTTAGGTGCAAAGCAAAAGGCAGAGGTTAAAAAGGAACTGAACGCAAAGAAAAAACTGCTCTTAAAAAGCGAAAGCAGAATTAAAGAATTAGACTTATTGTTTCAGCGTATTTATGAGGATAATGTCAGCAAGAAAATCTCGGACAAAAGATTTGAAATGCTGTCTGCGAATTACGAGAATGAACAGGCGGAATTAAAGCAAATTATCGAAAAGTTATCTGCTAAAATATCCGAAACGGAAGAGCAGTCAGACAATGTGGAAAGATTTATTAAAAAGGTACATAAATATTTGGATTTACAGGAATTAACCCCGTCAATCTTAAATGACTTGGTAAAGCGTGTATATGTTCACACTCCGCAAAAGATTGACGGAAAAAGAACACAGGACATTGAAATTGTTTATGATATGGTGGGAATATTGCCATTATCATTACTAAACGGAAACGACAAAACGGCATAGAAAACCTATGCCGTTTCAACGAAAACATTATTACTGTTTTATGAAGGACACCCGTTCGCCTGCTTTTTTATTCTATTCCCATTTGCTTTTTAACATCTTCCACTAATGCGTCAATCAGCTTTGAACCGTTTTCCATAGAGTCAGATACCGTTCCGATATAAAGCTTGATTTTCGGCTCCGTTCCCGATGGGCGGACGATAAAATATGTTTTTCCGTCCGATAGCTCATATTTTAACACATTTGATTTCGGAAGTCCGGTTTCATCATGTTGATAATCTGTAACTTTAATAGTATCAAATCCTATTGCGGATTTTATGGGTGATTTACGAAGATTTGCTAAAATTTCGCTCATCTTTGCCATACCGTCTTTACCCGGCATAGTGAAGGATACCGTTCTTTCAGCAAAAAATCCGTATTTTTCGTAAATATCCATAAGCGCGTCATAAAGTGTTTTGCCCATATTTCTGTAATATGCCGCCATTTCGGCAATAAGCATTGTTGCAACAACGCCGTCTTTATCGCGCGCGTGATTTCCCACAAGATAGCCGTAACTCTCCTCAAATCCAATTAAGAATGTATGATTTTTCTTTTCGGCAAATTCAGTCATTTTCTCGCCTATATACTTAAATCCTGTGAGTAAGCTCATACACTCGATACCGTAAGATTTGGCAATTTTTGCCGCAAGCTCGGTTGTTACTATGGTTTTTATAACAACCCCGTCCTTTGGCAGTTTTCCGCTCTCGCTTCTTGCACGGAGTATATATTCAACGAGCAGCGCACCTGTCTGATTTCCTGTAAGCGCCCTATATTCACCGCTTTTATCACGCACCAAAATGCCGACACGGTCGCA